>CAOKJI010000378.1 GCA_948468495.1 uncultured Dorea sp.
ACTGAAGGAGCAGGATGATTAGGAACACCGGAGTGATGAATTTAATCATAGCGATGTATAAGCCTTTGCGTCCGAATGTATTGCCGTTCTTTGTAACTTCGTCGATAATGGTCTTTGGTTTTACAACCCAGCCGACTAAGATACAGGTTAAAATTGCAACCAGAGGCATCATAATATTGTTGCTTAAATAATCCATAATGTCCAGAATCTGCGCGATGGAGCCATTCGGAAGTTCATATTCAAAGTAGAAGATATTGTAGCCCAGACAGACAATAATTCCCATAATAAGAGCGTAAATGGTTGCAAGAACGGTGCTCTTTTTCCGGGAGAATTTCCACTTGTCCATAATTCCGGATACGATAGCCTCAAGGACCGATACGGAAGAAGTAACAGCCGCGAAGGTAACCATCAGAAAAAACAGGATTCCGATAAAGATACCGATGCTTCCCATGGCTTCAAATATCTTCGGCAGTGATACGAACATCAGTCCAGGTCCCGCAGACATACCTTCCATTCCCATGAAGGTAAATACGGCGGGAATAATCATCAGTCCTGCAAGCATAGCGACTAAGGTGTCGAAGAACTCAATCTGATTGATGGACTTCATCAGATTCACATCGTCTTTGACGTAGGAGCCGTAGGCTATCATGATTCCCATGGCAACGCTGATGGAGAAGAAGAGCTGTCCGACTGCGTCCATGAGCAGTGAGAAGAACCCTTTTATCGTCATTCCGGCAAAGCTTGGAACAAGATAAATCTTTAAGCCTTCCAGTCCGGTTCTGGTAATCCCTTCTGCGTCTGTATGATTCAGAGTGAGAGAGAACAGGGAAATGCCGATAACCAGTACAATCAGGATTGGCATGATAATCCGGCTGTATTTCTCAATTCCCTTATTCACTCCGCTGAATACAACGAAAGCCGTCATTCCAAGGTAGATAACCAGCCAGATAATCGGCGACCACTGACTGGTGATGTGTCCGGTAAAATAACCGTCGGCAGCGGCGTTAGCGCCGTCTCCGGTGATATAGGCAAACAGATATTTCAGTACCCAGCCGCCGATGGTGCAGTAATAGGGCAGGATGATAACCGGAACCAGCCAGGCAAAAAGCCCCGTACATGCAAACTTCTTATTCAGGACTCCGTATGCAGTAAGGGGTCCCTGCTTAGTCTTCCGTCCGATGGCGATTTCGGTAGTCAGAAGCGCGAACCCGAAGGTTAGTGCAAGAATAATATAAACAAAGATAAAGGTACCGCCGCCGTTTTTGGCCGCCAGATAGGGGAAACGCCAGATGTTTCCAAGACCTACGGCGCTTCCGGCAGCCGCCATAACGAACCCGATGGAGCCGGTAAAGCTGCTGCGCTTGTGTGTTGAATTGTGACTCATTTTCATTTCCTCTCTTCCCGTATGTGAATGTATCTTTTATATTATACTGGATAAAGCGGAGAGACACAAGATAAAATTTTTATTTCATTAACATCCTGTAAAATTCTTCCAGCTCTCTGGCATTCATTAAAACCGGAACAGGGTAGAGAGGATTGGCTTCTTTGTCCGCATAATGGGCAAGCTTTGGGATATCCTCTTCCCGGATTTCTTCGATGGCGTCGCCGATAGAGAAACGGCATTTCATATCCTGAATAGCGTCAATAAACAGGGAAGCGGCTATGGCGCGGGGGGTGTCCTTATCGGCGATGCCTGCTGCGATTGCCAGCTTGTGGAGCTTCCTGTGAATGGATGTTCCGTAAGCTTCCAGCACGAATGGCAGCAGGACTGCGTTGGCATACCCATGGGCTACGTTGTATTCCCCGCCCAGAGAATGGGCTACGGCGTGTACGTATCCAACGTAAGATTTGGTAAATGCGCAGCCGGCGTAGAAGGAAGCGTGGAGCATATCCCGTCTTGCATTGACATTGCCTCCGTCGGTATAGACGGTGTCAATATTGTTGAAAATCAGCTTCACTGCATGGAGAGCGTCCCGCCTTGTGCTGATGGTGGTGGATCTTCCGATATAAGCCTCTACGGCATGGGTCAGCGCATCCATTCCTGTGGTGGCGGTAACAAAGGGCGGGAGACTTAAGGTTACTTTGGGGTCTAAGACGGCGTATCCCGGAATCAGAGGAAAATCATTGATGGCGTATTTGTGTCTGGTCTCTGCGTCGGTAATAACGGCTGCAAGGGTGGTTTCGCTGCCGGTTCCCGCGGTGGTTGGGATTGCAATCAGCAGAGGAAGGCGCTTTCTCACCTTCAAAATCCCCTTCATCTGTGCAAGAGACTGTTTGGGTCTGACGGCTCTGGCCCCCACTGCTTTGGCACAGTCCATACTGGAGCCGCCGCCGAAACCAATAATCACATCGCAGCCCTTTTCCTGATAGATTGTCAGCGCTTCTTCCACATTCGCAGTGGTGGGGTTGGCGACGGTCTTATCATATATCGCATAAGGGATTTCATGTCTTTCCAGGGCCCGTTCCAGCCGGGATGTGAGTCCCAGTCCGCGAATCGTGGAATCGGTGATGATTAAGACGCTGTTCTTATCACTGCCCCGAATTACATCAGGGATTTCTTTTACGCTTCCTATAATCTGAGGCTTGCGGTAGGGAAGAAAGGGAAGCGCAAGCTTAAATGCTGTTTGAAAGGCGCGGCAGTATAATTTTCTGAATCTGTTCATGGTTCTTAACCTCTCTTTTCTATTTTATTGCATAATTCTTCCAGGTTGTCGGCAATGGTAAATAACACCCGGTAAAAGATTTCGGTATCCGAAGCGTTCAGTCCGTTGCCTCCGGCGATGACGGCGTGTTCAATGTACTTATTTATTTTGGCTCCGTAAATCCGGCCTTCTTCGGTGAGGAAGGCTTTGGCGCGGTATTTTCTGCCGTTATCAAAAGCCTGATAATCAATCATGTGTAGCGCCTCTAAATCGGAAAGAATGCGGGAGATACCCGCTTTGTCCTCCCTGCATCTGGCGCAGAGCTCCGTACCGGTCAGACCTTCCGGATGTGTAAAGAGATAATGAATACACATCACATGGGCTCCTTTTAAGCCGATGGAGTCCATGTGGAGCCGTTTGATTTTCCGAATACTTTTGTAAATTCTGGTAACGCCGTTAGTTAGCTGCTCAAAACTGTCAGCCATTTTCAAATCCTCCTGTAAATTTTTCTACCTGTGCGGCCAAGAGCGTGTCTGAAAATTCATTCCTACAATCTGTGCCCCACTTCACACCAGATTTTACGCTGAATTTGGTCAATGTAGCCCACTACACC
>CAOKJI010000379.1 GCA_948468495.1 uncultured Dorea sp.
TGTATGGCCGTCCGGCCATTTCGTCAAGTACGGTGAAGCGTGTGTGGAGATGATTGGAAAAGTACAGTTTGCGGGGCAGATGTGTATAAAGCATGCGGAGCATAAGCTGGAAAACGGCAGGTTTCAGGCGGTGAAGCTGTATTAGAGCGTGTCCCTAAATTGGGACGACATTTTGCAGAAAGCAATTTGGAAACACGTTCTGGGAATCGGGGAAAAGGGAGGAAAATCAGAGTGAAGGAGATACTGTTGAAACGTCTGTCCGACGGTGTGACAGAGATGGAAGAGGAAGAGGTGGAACAGGCGGCGGGAGAATATCTGGCTGCAGGTTATCCGGTGATTGACGGTATTATGAAGGGGCTTGTGGACGGGATGAACCGGGCGGGCCGGCTGTATGAGGAAGAGGAATATTTTGTGACAGATATTCTGCTGTGTTCCGACGCCATGTATGCCGGCCTGAATCTTTTGAAGCCGCATCTTCCGGAAACCGATGAAAAGAATAGGGTCAAATGCGTCATTGGAGTAGTAGAGGGAGATACCCATGATATCGGTAAAAATCTGGTGAAAATTATGTTAGAAACCGCCGGTTTTGAGATGATTGATCTGGGCAGGGACGTTACGCTGTCCGGATTCGTGGAAGCGGTAAAGGAAGAAGGAGCGAAGCTTCTGTGCATGTCGTCGCTGATGACGACAACTATGGAAGGGATGGAGAGGGTTATCCGTCTTCTTGAGGAAGCGGGGATTCGGAATCAGGTAAAAGTGATGATTGGCGGCGGCCCCGTTTCTCAGAAATTTGCGGATAAAATCGGGGCGGACGCTTATTCAGAGAATGCGGTGGAGGCTGTGCGGATTGCAAAACAGCTTCTTCATATCGCTTAGAAAAGAAGGACAGAATGGGAACATATACGGTGTGGATAAACGGGTACAGGACAGAATGTTCGGCAGGGGAAAATCTGCTGGACATTCTGTCTGTACATAACTTTTTTGCGGATAGCTTCTGCAATGGGAATGGAACCTGCGGTAAATGCAAAGTGAAAGTGACTTCCGGCCGCCTTTCCGCTATGAGCGGGGCTGAGCACAGACTGTTAAGGCCAGAAGAAACAGCCCGGGGAATCCGGCTTGCCTGTATGGCAGAGATATGCGGACCTGTAAGCATTGAGCTTTCAGAGAAAGAAGAATATGGAAGGGTGTTGACAAAAGGATATCTTCCGGAATTTCAAAGGGATGTATTTGACGGCGGATATGGCGTGGCGGTTGATATTGGGACCACTACGGTAGCGGCCGGGCTGATTGACTTAAGAACTGGAAATGAGATTGCCAGTGCATTTACACTGAATGCACAGAGAAATTATGGCATGGATGTGCTGACCAGAATTTCTTATGAGTATGAATATCAGGAACCGGGTATCAGAAGATTGCAGAAAGCGGCTATAGAATCGGTTAACAGAGTGATTCTGGAGCTGTGTGTAAAGGCGGAACTAGAGAGAGAAGAGATTTCTGAGATTGATGCGGCGGCGAACTGCATTATGATGCATATGCTGCTTGGCGCGGATGCGAGAACCATGGGAAGAGCTCCGTATCGTCCGGTATTTGTGGAAGCAAGAACCCTGCCTGCAGGGGCGCTGGGACTTGCAGCGGGGCAAAATACAAAGCTGTACTGCCTTCCTCATGCTTCATCATTTATCGGGGCGGATGTTGTGGCCGGAATGTATGCCTGCGGGATGCAGAAGGAAGAAGGCCGGGTTCTTTTCGTGGATATTGGGACAAACGGAGAGATTGTGCTTGCAGTGGGAGGAAAGCTGTTAAGCTGTTCCTGTGCCGCCGGACCTGCGCTGGAAGGAATGAATATCAGCGCCGGGATGTGCGCGGCCGAAGGTGCTGTGGAAGAGGTAAGAATCGGGGAAGAAGGAGTCCGAATCAAGACGATAGGAGGAGGGAAGCCTGCCGGTATCTGCGGAAGCGGTATCTTATCAGCAGTGAGAGAGCTTCTTCGTACCGGAATCCTTACGTTTTCGGGAGTATTTATTCAGAAGGACAGTTTAGAAAAAAGCGACTATCGCTATGAAATGCTCCGGTTAAACGGGACAAAACGGGAATTTGTTCTGAGCAGAGAGCCGGAGATTCTGATTACCCAGCGTGATATCCGGCAGGTTCAGCTTGCCAAAGGAGCTGTCTTGTCTGGAATTGAAATCCTGTTAACGCAGATGGGGATTACGGCGGAGGATTTGGATAAGGTATTCATAGCCGGGCAGTTTGGAGCGCATTTACCGGCGGAATCTCTGACAGATACCGGATTTCTCCCAAAGGCAGTGAAAGATAAGATTGTGTATGCAGGCAATTCTTCAAAGGCCGGCGCGTCGATGGCGCTATTGTCAAAAGAAATAAAGGAAGAAATGGAAAAAATGGCCAAACGGATTGCATATGTAGAATTGTCAGAGATAGAAGAATATGAACATGTGCTGGCAAAGTGTATGCTATTTGCTTAGAGCGTGTCTCCAAATTGCTTGCTGCAAGAAGGGGACACGCTCTGGTTTTGTCTGCAAGCCGCCTGCTCTGGCTGGCAGACAGCGGATGATAGACGGTAATTCGGTAACAGCTGCAGGTTGGAGTGGGCGACGGTTGAACTGTTGCTTGATTTGTAAGATGCATTACAATTTTTCTTGACATATCTGGTCTGAGGAAGGAAAATAAATGATATATAATAAGAAAAGAGAGACGAAGGAGAAATGGATGGATTTTGTACAATATAAATGCCCCTGCTGCGGAGCGGCCCTTGAATTTTCCGGAACGGAGCAGAAGCTTGCCTGTAAAAGCTGTGGAAATACCTATGAAGTTTCAGCGCTGCAGGAGCTGAAACGGTCTGAGAGCGCGCCGGGAGAGGAGGCGCTTTCCTGGGAGAACCGAAAGGAAGCTGTCACTGCAAAGAAGGCGGAGGACGGAAGATACATATGCCCTTCCTGCGGAGGGGAAATCGAAGCAGATGAGAATACGGCTAGTACCAAATGTCCTTATTGTGAGAACGTGGTGGTAATCAGGCAGACGGTTTGCGGCAGATTTGAGCCGGATGCGATTATCCCCTTTCAGGTAGAGGCGGACAGGGCGAAGCAGATGCTGGAAAATTTCTGCAAGGGGAAACGTCTGCTGCCGAAGAACTTCAAGGATAAAAGCTATCTGAAGAACTTAAAGGGGTATTATGTTCCTTACTGGCTGTTCGATTGCGACGTCCATGCGGATATGAGCTTTCGGGCTACGAG
>CAOKJI010000380.1 GCA_948468495.1 uncultured Dorea sp.
CACATTCGCGGCGCATTACCCATTCTTTGTTCCTGTCTGTTATATCAATTTATCCATCATATATCTCGCCTTTTTTATCTCCTCTTTGTCTGTGCGAAATATATCAAATTCACTCAAACCAGGAAGCCCCATGTTGACAGACTCATTCCGATAAATCATACCGCTGTCCATTCTTCTCTTCCCTGACATATGAAAGCTCACTGCATGAATTTGCTCATACAGCTTCCGGATGACTCCGGCATTTACCCCGCCGCCTGTCAGAATTTCAATTCGCTCTCCAGCCTGTACAATCAATTGCCGGAGCACCTCTGCTCCCTGGATACAATCCGGCGCCTGTCCGGAAGTGAGAATCGTATCAATTCCCAGCGAAACAGCTTCCTCCAGAGCTTCATACGGATTCTTACACACATCAAATGCACGATGAAGCGTTAGTTTCAGATTACCCGCGCAATCTTTCATTTCTCTCATTCGGTTTACATCCAGACTTCCATCCGGATTCAGGCATCCCGTCGTAATTCCATCCGCCCCCAGTTCCCGAAACATCCGGATATCCTCTTTCATCATCCTAAATTCCGCATCCGTATATAGAAAATCTCCGAATCGCGGCCGAATCAGAACTGTCAGCTCCCTGTCACAGATTTTCCGAATCTGCTGAAACTGACTCACCCCGGGAGTTGTTCCGCCGATAATCAGATTCGAGCAGACCTCCAGACCGTCAGCGCCTCCTTCCCAGGCAAGATGCGCTGACTCCACCGAATCCACACATACCTCTAGTCGTCCTGCCATACTTCTTTTCTTATTCTCCTTCCCTTATGAAAATAATCTTCTAATCACTTCATGAACCGTTGTAATCTCCTTTAAATATCCCACATTATCTCCGCAGAAAATCAGGCCGTTTTCCACGTCCCCTTCTACGGCCCGAATCAACGCCCTGGTAATACAGTATGGCGCGGTTTTCGGATTACATTTCTCAAGACAGCGGTAACACTTCTTTACCGGCTCCTTTTCTCTCTGTATCCTTTCCAGAAAAGGATTGAAAACAGCTCGCGCCGGCATCCCTACCGGACTGGTAATAATCTTAATATCCTCTGGATTGGCCTTAATGTAAGCTTCTTTATAAGCCTGGTGAGCGTCGCATTCTTCCGTTACTACAAAAGGAGTAGCAACCTGAACGCCGTCCGCTCCCAGAGACATTGCATGCTCTGCCTGTCTGCCATTCATAATTCCTCCGGCGATAATAACTGGAATATGAACACCATATTTCTCTCCATAACCTCTGACACAATCCATAATCCGGAGGATTTCCTCATCATATTCCTGGTCAAAACCCTCTTCATACATACGGTCTAAATCATCTCTGGAAAATCCAAGATGACCTCCTGCATGGGCTCCCTCTATCACCAGGAAATCCGCGGTACGGCGATAATGTCTGTCCCACATTTTCAAAATAATGCGTGCGGCCTTTTCAGAAGAAACGATAGGAGCTATCTTCGTATCCGTCCCTTCCACGTACTCCGGCATATCTGCTGGAAGTCCCGCTCCTGATATAATAACATCCGCCCCCGCCTTAGCGGCAGTGCGCACATAATCCCCATAATCCCTTGTCGCATTCATGATATTATACCCCAGAAGCCCTTTACAGCTTCCATCTGCCGCAGCAATCTCTCTGGCTTTCTTAAGCTCTGTCACCATAGCGCGCAGATTCGCAGCTTTGGAATCTTCCTCAAAGTCCGGCTCCCGAAATCCAATTTGCGCCGTCGAGATAATGCCAGTTCCTCCTTCCTTCGCTACCGCTCCGGCTAATCCAGACAGGCTGACGCCTACTCCCATCCCGCCCTGGATAAGAGGAAGCGCCGCCGTTTTATTTCCAATCTGTAATCCCTGTCTATTCATAGATACTTATACACCTTTCCGGGAAATCCTCCCACAATTACTTTGATTATCAAAACAATTATAGTGCATACAGTTTTCCATGTCAAGATAAATAGTTTTTAAAACTACATTCAATACCCCCCTTGTTACATTTCACACACCTCCTGCTCTGGCGTGTGAAATGTGACCACCCCTTTTATTTACCGGCGCGGATATTCTTTACCCGCTTATGCTCAACAGACCAGACTTCAAATACCCGAATTCCTCCTTCGCCCTGTGGCGACTGGGCCAGAAATCCCACCTTAACCGTCTCGTCTGCCGACAATATAAAAAACCGCATCATATAGAATTTCTCACCATCCACTGAATAGTGAAAGGCAAAAGCGCCGCCCCGTCTGGACACCTGAAGCCACACCTTCTCTTCCCCCACATCACACCCGTTCGCATCATCCGACGTATCCTTCGTTACCACGCTGACAACCGCGTGGGTATCATACTCTGTCTTCTCAAAACATGCTTTCGCCCAGTGGGTCTTATCCTGCCAGACCATAATACAGGCAGAATCAAATGTCTCCTGAAATTCCAGCGAGACTCTCGCCTTCATGACAAAATCCCCGGTCACCTCTGTATAATAGAAGGGAGCATTACAAATCGTTTCCGGCGTAAGCCCCTCTTCTCCCACGTCTCCATTGTTGCAGAAAATGTCGCTCCCCTTCGGCGCATAAATTTCAATTCGTCCTTCTTTTTCGGTGAAACTGCTTTCATTCATCCAATCAAATTTCATCCTGTACACTCCTTTGCTGTAATTGTTCTGCGAACTGTCAAAAAAAGAATCTCACATCGCGAGATTCTTTTTACATCATAAAAACATTGATTATAATCTGGAATAACCGAAGCTGTTCACCAGCGCTTCAATCCGTTCTCCCCTTTTACACATCGGACAGTCCGCCGTATTATACGCCTCGTAATTCGGCAAATCACTGCCTGTAAAAAGTCTCTTAATCTCAACGTCTCCTATTCTGCTGGCCGCGCTGAAGATTGCACACACACCCGCCAGATTACCGCGATAGTAATTAACAGAATTGACCGCATGATTCAATGTCTTACCGGTAGTAACCGACGCAGCCAGAATCAGCACATTCATTCCACGCACCATTCTCTGTTGATTATCCCGGAACATAACCTGTCCCAGCGCATTGTATTCCGGAGAAATAACGGAAATGTTCTTTCCTTTATTGACAGAATACTGATTCTTGTCTGCCAGAGTCTCTGCAATAAACGCACCAATCACATTCGTATCATCCAGACATACGATGGAATCAATCGGCGTTCCCGTATATTCACCAGCTAATTCTTTGGCAACCTCTCT
>CAOKJI010000381.1 GCA_948468495.1 uncultured Dorea sp.
ACTCCATCCAGTTAGAAATTAGAGTATGGGGCTGTATGGTTCGTGCCAGTGCTAGAGCGTGTTTGAAAGGTGATAATGTGTATTTTTGCTTCTTCCTTCCTGAACAATCTGTCCATTTCCTACTATTCGTTTCAATAATCGTCCGCAGGTTGTATGGCTGATTCCCAGCGCTTTTTTCTACATCTTTTCTCGTGAAAGTGCCTTGCTCTTTTGCCAGAGCAATAACCGACTCCGCTTTGCTGTTTTCCAGGGGCGCAGCGTCCGGTTCTTCTTGCTCTGCATATACATTTAGATTGGGGAGAATTTTTTGCATTATATTAAGGGAAGTTTTAGAATTTGTTCATAGACTTATAAGAGTTTTGGCGTATAATGGAAAACGGTACACGAATGGAGCGCGGCGGATAAATTGCTGTGCGGATGGATTTTGAAACAACAGGAAATATTCGGTTTCTGATATGTTGGGATGTAGAAAAGAAAGATGGATTTTATGGACGGAAAAATACTGAAGAAAAAGAAAATAGAAGAGCCGGAGCAGAAAGGCAGAGAGCGTATCCAGACTACCCGTTATAACCCGGACTATAAGACGGGACTTACCGGGGCGCAGGTTCAGGAGCACAGGCTGCATGGATGGACGAACGCGTCTGTGGAGCCGCCCTCGAAGACGACGCGGGACATTATCCGGGAGAATACATTTACATATTTTAACTTAATATTTCTGGTGTTAAGTATATTGCTGATTATTGCCGGAGCGTTCAGGGACCTTACGTTTCTGCCGGTGATTATCACGAATACGCTGATTGGAATTTTTCAGGAAGTCCGGGCGAAGAAGGTACTGGACAAGATGAGTATGCTGAATGCGCCACACGCGAAGGTGGTGAGGGACGGCAGCGTAACCCAGGTCCCTTCCGAAGAGCTGGTGCTGGATGATATTGTGATTTTCAGCGCGGGTAATCAGATTTGTGCGGATGCGGTGGTGTCGGCGGGGGAAGTTCAGGTGAACGAGTCTCTGCTGACGGGAGAATCGGACGAGATTACTAAGAAGAAGGGCGATATGCTGATGTCCGGAAGCTTTATTGTGTCTGGGAAATGTCATGCAAGACTTGAGAAAGTCGGCGAAGATTCGTATATATCTAAGCTTACCCTGGAAGCAAAGAAGATGGGGGAAGGGGAGCAGTCGGAGATGATACGCTCCTTAAATAAGCTGGTAAAGTGGGTCGGCATTGCGATTATTCCGATTGGGGTTATCCTGTTTGTGCAGAGTTTCTTCCTGAATCATGAGCCCTTCCGGGGAAGTATTACCTCTATGGTGGCGGCGGTTATCGGTATGATTCCGGAAGGATTATATCTGTTGGCGACAGTTGCCCTGGCTGTCAGCGCCATGCGCCTTGCGAAGCAGAAGGTACTGCTGCACGACATGAAGAGCATTGAGACGCTGGCAAGGGTGAACGTGCTGTGTGTTGATAAGACGGGAACGATTACGGAGAATACTATGGCAGTCCATGAGGCGGTTCCCACGCTGGACTACGCAAAGGATAAGGAGAACTATCCGTCTCTTGATAAGATGATTGGAGATTTTGCGGCGGCCATGACGGCGGATAATATTACCATGGAAGCGCTGAAAAGCCATTTTACGGAAAATACTGGAAAGAAAGCGGTGAGCATGACTTCCTTTTCTTCGGCGGTCAAATACAGCAGCGTGACCTTTGAGGACGGAGCTTATGTGCTCGGAGCGCCGGAACTGGTGCTGCGGGAAGATTATATTCTCTATGGGGCGGAGATTGAACAGTATGCTGCGAAAGGCTACCGCGTTCTGGTATTCGGGAAATATGACGGCGAGATTGACGGGAAGAAGCTGACCGGGAAGGTAACTCCGCTGGGCTATGTGACCCTTGCCAATCCCATTAGGAATCAGGCGAAGGAGACCTTCCAGTATTTTGCGGAGCAGGACGTGCAGGTGAAAGTGATTTCCGGGGATAACCCGATGACCGTATCGGAAGTGGCGGCTCAGGCAGGCATCGCAGGAGCGGAGAATTATGTGGATGCATCTACGCTGCGTACCCCGGAGCAGGTGGCTGCGGCGATGGAGAAATATACGGTATTCGGCAGGGTGACGCCTAACCAGAAGCGTCAGTTTGTGCAGGCGCTGCAGGATGCGGGAAATACGGTGGCCATGACCGGAGACGGCGTCAACGACGTATTGGCGCTAAAGGATGCGGACTGCAGTATTGCTATGGCTTCAGGAAGCGAGGCGGCGGCACAGGCGGCTCAGGTGGTGCTTTTGGATTCTGACTTTGCCTGCATGCCTTCGGTGGTGTTGGAGGGACGGCGCGTGGTGAATAATATCCAGCGCTCGGCAAGTTTGTTCCTTGTGAAGAATATATTTTCCTTCTTATTGTCCATATTCTCGGCGGTATTTATGATTACCTATCCGCTGGAGCCGTCGCAGGTCTCGCTGATTAGTATGTTTACCATCGGGATTCCGGGATTCTTTCTGGCGCTGGAGCCGAATAAGACCAGAATCCAGGGACATTTTATTGCCAATGTGCTGCTCAAAGCGCTGCCAGCGGGGCTGACCGATGTGATTGCGGTAGGGGCGCTGGTAACCTGCGGGCAGGTATTCAGATTGCCCAGCGAAGATATCGCCACAGCTGCAACCATGCTGCTGGCTATCGTGGGCTTTATGATTCTGTATAAGATTTGTCAGCCGATGAATAAGCTGAGAGTGTGGGTATTTGCAGGGAATCTGGCTGGACTTGTATTCTGCGGGGTATTCTTAAATCAATTGTTTGCGCTGGAAGGGATGTCCACGATTTGCGTGGTACTGTTTGTGATGTTCTCCTTTGCGGCGGAATCTTTCTTCCGGTATCTGAGTATGCTGGTGGAGTATGGGCAGAGGCTGATACAGCGGATGCGGGGAGAAGCGCCCGGGAAATCCCTGGCGGATAAGGTATTGGAAATCAAATAAAAGAAACGGATGCGTAGAAAATAATTAGATTGTTAAATTAAAAGCAGAATAGTTATATTATGTAAAAACCTGCCGATATATTCTATAGAGAGCGTGATGGTAAGGAGGTAGGTTTCATGACGATAGCAGAGAGGATTGCAGCGATTCCGGCTGCGGCTAATACTGCCGCGGAATTTAACGGTAAACTGACTCAGGGGGCGCCGTCGGCATCTGTAGAAAAGAGCAGGGCGAATGCGGAGACAACGAAGGCAAGTGTCATAAGC
>CAOKJI010000382.1 GCA_948468495.1 uncultured Dorea sp.
CAAAACTATGTATTGTCGATTGACCATGTACAGGGAGACCCATTTGCGGCGCCTTCAAAAGTGAGTGTGATTGTCAATGCAAAACAAGCTAAATTTCCAGAGGAATATTATGGAAAGACTTGGAGAAAAGCCGCATTGCAGGATATGTTAATCCGCCGTTTTTTCCAGAAAGCAGACCGTTGTTCTTTTCAGGCAAAAGGTTCGGGAAAAAGCGGGATGATTTCGGTAAGCCGTCCGTCCCAGAAAATTTTAGAGCGGAGCGCATGTCAAATCAATGAAAAAAACGGAGAGATTGTTTTTCGCCTGGAAGTGGGATTTCCAGCAAATGGAAGGACGATAAATTCAAGGGAACTGGAGAAAATTTTATTCCGTTTTCTTCCGGAATGTGTGGAAGAATCTTTGTACTGCAAAGCATATCAAAAAAATCAGGTCAGCGACGTGATTGCGCTTTCAGACGACCAGCAGTTTATCAGAGAAGAATTAAAAAAACAGAATCTTGCAGCTTTTATTGCAAATGGCTCTGTGCTGCCAAGGGCTACGGGAGTATCGGACAAACCGATGAATGGAGCAGTAAAATTTGCGGCCCCGTCTTCTATGGAAGTTTCCATGCAGCTTCCGCATGCCGGAAAAATTTCTGGTATGGGTATCCGAAAGGGGATTACGTTGATTGTCGGAGGAGGTTATCATGGCAAATCGACACTGCTAAAAGCGTTGGAATCCGGTGTGTATAACCATATTGCCGGAGACGGCAGAGAATACGTGATTACCGATGAAACAGCAGTAAAAATTCGCGCTGAAGATGGGCGCAGCGTGAAAAAAACGGATATTTCTATGTTTATCGGTATGCTTCCCAACGGAAAAGATACAAAAGCATTTTCAACAGAGGATGCCAGCGGAAGTACGTCTCAGGCGGCAAATATGATAGAAGCAATGGAAGCCGGGGCAGAAGTTTTTTTGATTGACGAAGATACTTCGGCGACTAATTTTATGATTCGGGATGAATTAATGCAGCGCGTAGTGCACAGAGATTTTGAACCGATTACGCCGTTTATTGACCGAGTAGAGGAATTGTATGAAAGATTTGGGATTTCAACGATATTAGTGGCGGGCAGCTGCGGCTCTTACTTTCATAAAGCAGACAAAGTCATTCAGATGAATCAGTATAAACCTCTGGACGTCACAGAACTTGCAAAAAAAGAAGCGTCTTCGTTTCCGTTTGACCCTTGTCCTTTAAAGCCGGCGAAAACTCCGGAATTTTCAAGAATGTTATTTTCACCAAAAATCGGGGGCAGGGACAGGATGAAAGTCAAAACAATGGGAAAAGATGCCGTTTCGGTTGACCGTGAAACAGTCGATTTGCGGTATGTGGAACAGCTTGCGGATACAGAGCAGGCCGTTATGTTAGGAATGATGTTAAAGTATGTGCTTTCCACGCCGTCATTTGGAAAGAAAACACTTACAGAAATTGTGGATTCCATCTGCGAGACGCTTTTCACAAAGGGAATGGAGGGAATCTATGGCGGCCGGTATCTTCCGACGGGACTTGCGCTCCCAAGGAAACAGGAAATTTTTGCTTGTTTGAACCGGTATCGGAAGTAAAAAAGATTTTGTCTTTTTTCTTTTGCATAGATAATAGCAAATTGGTATATAAATATCATTATATGAATGACAGCATTTGACAAGAATCATACAGTAATCTTAAATAAGTATTAAGATTTTCCGATTTCTTTGACAAAGCATAAATTTTATGTAAAAATGATTGCGTCAGTGAGAGGAGGATTTTATCAATGAAGAAAAGAATAAAGCGTTTGATAAGTGTATGTATGACATTGACAATTATTTTTGGAGCAGCGGTAAACGTGCCTGCAGCTGCGACGGATCAGGCGTCTGATTCTATACCGACTGCAGGTTCTGTATCAAATGAAAATACACCGGATGAGGATGCGCCGCAAGAAACAGCTCCGGTATCGAATTCGGACGCTGTACCGGCGGATCAAACACAAAAAGAGCCAGAAGGGCAAAAAGAGCCGGAAAATTCGAATACTACCAATGGGACAAGTACTCCGGAATCTGGGCCGTCTGAGCCGCAAAATCCTGAGCCGGCGCCGGAAACTGGGCAAAAAGAGCCAGAAACCAATGCTGAAGATAATAAAGACTAGGATATTTCCGGTTCTGTTGCCACAGATAATAATCAGGATATTTCTGGTACGATTACAGTAGAACAGGACAAAAATGATGATAACGTGGAGATTAAAAAAAATGACAAGCCCTATCTGGCTTTAGGTTCCGATTTGTCAGCCGAGCAGCGGGCGACAGTGCTTGCAATTATGGGAATAGACCAGAATAAGCTGGCAGATTATGACGTTGTTTATGTGAATAATGCAGAAGAACATCAGTATTTGGATTCCTATATAGAAAAAAGCAAAATTGGTTCTAAGTCATTGTCTTCGATTGTCATTGTAGAACGTAAAGACGGAAGCGGACTAAATATTTCTACAAATAATGTAACGTATTGTACCGTAGGTATGTATAAAAATGCCCTGGCTACTGCCGGGATACAAAATGCAGATATTATCGTAGCCGCTCCGTTTCCAATTTCCGGAACCGCTGCGCTTGTAGGTATATTTAAAGCATATACCCAGATGACAGGCGATGTGATTGACGAGGAAAATATTGATGCAGCTTTAAATGAGCTTGTGGTAACCGGCCAGTTAGAAGCAGGCGGCGCTGATTCTGATGAAGTAGAGGGTATGATTGCTTATGTAAAACAGGCAGTCGTAGAACATGATTTGTCGGATGAATCTGAGATTCGCAAAGCCATTGCTGAAGGCTGCGACAAGTTTGGCATTACATTAACAGAAGAAGAAGTCAATGAAATTGTAAAACTGATGTTGAAAATCAGTGATCTGGATTTGGATGTAGATGGGCTATTAAATGCCGCGCAGTCTATTTATGACAAAATTTCAACCGCAGACAGTGGCTTCTGGGCAAAGATTAGAGAATTATTACGGACGATTTGGGCGAAAATCAAAGAATTATTTTAATATCCATGATACTTTTAAAAATATCGCGTCTTGGCTGACGCGGTATTTTTTGACGATAAGGATTCTAAGAAGATTTTTTTGGTTTCTTCATTCTTTCGCGGATTTTCTGTCTGTTTTCTTCACTGAATCCGACCAGAATATTATGATTTGCCTCAGATAAATAATCAATGATACCGTCAAT
>CAOKJI010000383.1 GCA_948468495.1 uncultured Dorea sp.
CCCTGCTTTTTTCGTTTTACCGCTTTCCTTCCGAAAACATTCAGCCCACAGCCTCGCATTTATATCCCTGCCCCCACACCACTTTCAGATACCGGGGTTCTGCCGGGTTAATCTCTACTTTTTCCCGGATATGTCTGATATGTACCGCCACTGTATTTTCACTGCCATAGGCCGGATCATTCCATATTCTCTCATAAATCTCCTTAGGGGAAAAGACCTGTCCCGGATGCTGCATCAACAACTTTAAAATCTCATATTCCGTGGGGGTCAGAAATACCTCCTCCCCGTCCAGAAGCACCTTTTTTCTGACATCATCCAGTTCAATTCCGCCGCATCTGAGCACATCCGGTTTCATATTTCCTGCTCCCAGCTGCATATATCTGCGCAGCTGAGACTTCACTCTCGCAGATACCTCCACCGGATTGAAAGGCTTTGTAATATAATCGTCCGCCCCTACGGTAAGCCCCAGAATCTTATCGGAATCTTCTGATTTGGCTGTCAGCAGAATCACCGGCACATTGCTTCTCTCCCTGACTTTCACCATGGCTTCAATACCGTCCATCTCCGGCATCATTATGTCCATCAGTACCAGATGGATATCCTGCTTCTCCACAATCCCCAGCGCTTCTTTCCCGTTAAAAGCTTCAAACAGATTATAATCGGCATCATTCAGATAAATCTTCAGGGCATTGACAATATCCCTCTCATCATCGCAAATCAGAATGTTGTACATATCAGCTGATATTCCCTCCTCATTCCAGTTCTGTCATACATGTCCTTCTCCCTGTTACACATACGGATTCCATTCCGGTCTTACTACATATCTGTCAAAAGATCTGTGCACTGTTCAGACACTTATAGTCATCCGGATATCTCTTCAGTCGGTACAGATATTGTATCAGATTATTTTTTAATAAAAAACAGGGCAATTATTTAAGAATTGATTAAGTTTCTCCTTTTTTCTCCATTTTACCACATTCCACAAGTTATGAAAAAAGCCCTATTTCTGCGGTTTGTGCACATATGACATTTCCTGAATAATCACGTCTTAATTTTTACTAGTGACACTACTAGTGACACTTTTTATCGCCATTCCACATCTATTTCACCCGTTTGTTGAATATCTTCTGTATCCTCTCCAGGCCTTTCATCAGGGATTCTTTATACATCGTCTCATATTCTTCCTGGAGCCGCCTGTACTCTTCCATGAGCGCGTCATACTTTGCCCACCTCATATAACGTGGTTTCGGGATATGCCACAGGTCTTGTATGGGCAAATCAGGATGGTCTACTTCCCAATCAACATACTGCAGCTTTTTCACCACAAGCCAGTACATTTTCCTCCGTATAAGGGAAAGCCCGCTCCGCTGTTGGATTCCATAATTGAGCCTTGCGCACTTCCGGCACTGGTAAAATTCGTCCTTCTTGTAGAGGTGCCTGACGCGTTTTTGGCACTTAGGGCAAAGGAAGTATAGCCTATATGACATACCGTCCACATTGGGCACTTTGGACAGCCCTAGAGGGTATTCCCGGCCGTTATGGCTTATCCTTGCCGTATCCTCCATAAGGTTATAATAAATCTTGCCGCCCATGACAGGATAATGGTATTCTCCATAATCTGACAGGCATTCGAACCAGTCCGCATATTGCAGCAAGCTAAAACTGTCAATCCGACAGTATTCCTCTACCCTGCCGTGCGTCTTGTTATGCCCTCCGGAATTATAGTTGCCCATGCTCCCCCTCTTCCTTTCCTGACAGCATATCGTCCAGAATGGCAAGGGTGAACTTCCTGTATGCGTAGAAGCTGTTCCGGCAGCATGGCATCATTTCCGCTTCTCCCAGCTCCCACTTAACCGCCATCCTGTCAAACGACTTCCCTTCCATGATGGAAGAGACAATCCACTCCGCTATGCCAGGTGCCGCTTTCTGCGCAGCCAGGCGCACCAGTTCCGCATGTTTCCCCGCCATGCATTCTGCCAGCAGCTCCTTCGCCTTATCTGCCGTCATGCCATATCCAGCGTAGTCCCGCATCATGCCTTGTACGCCATACATATTGCTCCTCTTCCGCATCCCTATCCACCCCTATACAAGAATGCCCCAGGCAGTCCATGACGGAAAGGCACTCCAATCAGATTATTCTGTAGCTGTCTTTGCCTGGTAATAGATTGCTTTCGCCTTGTTCTCCAGCACGAAAGCGTCATAGCAGATACGCCCTTCCACCAGGGAACCGCTGATTCCCGGCGGGTCAACATGGATTTTGTAGTCCTCCAGCTTAGTAGGGCATACCGTTGCACAGGGGTGCGCAATCATGAACCCGAAATCCGCCGGCAGCCTTGTGGCCGGTATCTTCATGACAGACAGGCCATCAATCATCGCAATGACACCTTTGAGCCGCAGTTCGTTGGCGATGTCCGTCTCCATGACTATATCCTTCGATTTCTTCATCAGGACATACACATCAGGGGGAACCACCAGGTACCGCCCTGTCTCCGGAACCTCCGCATTGTCCAGGGCATTGTTCGCCTTGATTATCTCATCATAGATATTTGCGGATGTAACCGCTACTGCATCAGGCTTATGCCCTACTCCAGCGCACATAACGCCATATACATAGCTGTCCACCTCCGGGATGACCACCTGCCGCTGCTGCCTGGCCAGTGAAGATGCCGCCGCAAGCTGCTGTGCCGTCTCGTCCGTATCCAGCTTGTCGATTGCGAACGTGAAGGAACGGTCTTTCTTAAGGGTGAACTCCTCTGTCGTTGCGTCCAGGTCATGGACAGTGCCGTACCGGCTCCCGGTAAATCCGGCCTGGAGGTTCCTGTTGTAGTCGGTCATTTCACTTGTACCGACCTTATACACCTTAATCGTATGCGCTCCTGTCCAATCGAAATCCTGATTGGTAAGAAGCGACTTCTTACTCTCTGTACTGAAAAGTTCATCCACATACGGGAGGAACTGTGTCACTAAACTAATTGCCATAAATAATATACTCCTTTACAGATTCATGGCCCGCCTTATCATATCTATACCCGATGGCCTGCCCTCGCTCCTGTCCGTGAACTTCGGGGCAGATGCCGCCGCTTTCCGCATCGCCTCCATCTCGGCCGTTTCCTGTTCGGATGGCATGCGTTCCTTTATCAGGCCGTCTATGATATCCAGGGCCCTGTCAAAACTCTTCTCATCGCTACAATTCAGCGCGTCCATGATGCTTT
>CAOKJI010000384.1 GCA_948468495.1 uncultured Dorea sp.
ATTAAATCGAATAAAGACAGCTTTTCAAAATTGCTTGATAATATGAATCCATTAATCAGTAAATACGTAAGACTACTATATAAAAATGATAGAGAGGATATAAGACAAGAACTCATATTGGCTTTATGGGAATACATCTTAAAAATGAAATACTACAACAGTGACGGGGAATGTCTCTCATATTTAAATAATGCGTTAAAAAAAAAATTTTTAGATCTTTACAGAAAAAGCAAAAAACAAAATGAAATTATTTCTATTGAAATTGATGAAACTTTTGAATTTCCATCCCTTATAGAATCTTCTTATGAGTTTACCGAATTGATTTTCCGTGAAGATATAAAACAAATATTGCGAAATACGAATGGAAAAAAACAAAAAATATCTTATCAGATTTTGCTGATGGAAAAATCAGATGCTGAAATAGCAAAATACTTTAAGGTTTCACGTCAATATGTACATCGACTACGTAAATCACTTTATTTGCATCTTAAAAACAACTATTTTGGAGGAAATAAAAATGAATAATAAAATTATTATGGGAAAAAATGGAATTTTACTTCTATGTACATGGATAATCAATAAATTGGGCTTGCTTCTCCCTGCAATTATCTTATTCATTCTGTTAATGATTCTTGATTATATATCAGGAATATTAGCTGCGAAAAAAGAGGCACTGGAAAATGAAGATAGTCATCAATATGGTTTAAACAGCAAAAAAGGCATACTGGGAATATATAAAAAAATAGGATATATGCTGACAATAGTCGTAGCTGTTTGCATTGATTATTTATTATTCAAATTTTCCAGTGAGCTGGGTCTAAAATATTCAACAAATACCTTTTTTGGCTTAGTAGTGACAATATGGTTAATAATCAATGAAATTCTGTCAATACTGGAAAATATAAGCAGGATGGGATGTGAATTGCCAAATTTTTTGAGCAAACTTTTATCTGAATTAAAAAAAGATATAGACGATACTCACTCTACCGGCCAAAGCCGGTAGAGTCGGTCTGTAATTCTTCTTATTTCTATTCTTTTTCATACGCCAGCCGGCAGGTTTTCCGATAGCAGGCCAGACCATATTTATGAATCGTCTCCATGCCTTCCCGCCTCAGCAGATCAACGTATTCATGGGTTTCGATCTGCTCCATCGCCTCTCGGAGCGCGGCGTCAAAGGCGCCGTTCTCGGTATATTTCACTTCGATGACACAACCGGTTTTCTCTCTCGGGACAATGAGCAGGATATCGGAGTAGCCGGTGCCGGACTCGGCGTTGGATTTTACAATCCAGCTGCCTTCTGCCCGCAAAAGGCCCAGGAAAATGCCGTGGTAGAAATTTTCCTTTTTCTCCTTTCTCACCGCCGTGTCGCGGATGCTGATGGATTCCGACAGGAATGCGCCAAACAGCTCCTGCACGGTCTCGGCGTTGCCGGTTTTGACTGCCCTGCAGAAAGTCTCCCAGCGCTTCCTGTCGCCGGTTACCTGATCCTCAAACCATGTGCGGATTTTATTTTCATAAATCCTGAGAACCTCCTTATTCGGAATCACCAGCTTATGGCGCCCTCCGTCGAATTTTTCGGCATCGGTTAGATATCCCGTGGCGTAGAGGACGCTCCACAGATACGTCTGACGGATATTTACATTCCTGTTATCAGGGTCTGCGTAGGTCAGCTCCGGAATAATCTCCTTCTCCACGGCCTCGCCGGAAATCAGCGCCTCAATCTCCCTTTTGTGGCCTCTGTGGCATCCTCCAGGATGTCCTTTATAATGGCGTTACTGCTGCTGTTCTCCCAGTGCGGCTCCATCGGGGCATCTCTTGAAATTCTGAGTTTATTGCACTGTACAATTACATCCCATGGACAATAAACATCCATATCCCCAAAACGATAGCTGTCATACCATTCTTTTATATACGAAAAAACAGCCTTCCGCACCATAATATCTAAGCATTTCCTTTACTTCACTGTCCATAAAACCGAAATACTCCGCACAGCCCGAATCAGAGATGGAACACACATTAAAGTTATTCAGGCCCGTGAAAATACTCTCTCCATGTCTTCCGCAGGAAGACATGGCAATTCTCAGGCATCCGGTAAGCACGGCAAAATCCAGCCTCTCATTTGTTTTGAGCGCCTGACTGAGAAAAGAACGGATCAGATCCACCATCTGTGCGTAATACCTTTTTGATAAGCCTTATCCAGAGGCACATCGTACTCGTCGATCAGGATCACGCCCCGGCGGCCATAGTGTTCACTAAGCAGCCGGCTTAGCAGTTTCAGGCTTCCATAAAGGAAAGCCGCCCTTTCAAAGTCCCCGGCCATGAGCTGACGGAACCTCACCTTATCCTCTTCCTGCAGCCTGTCGCTTTCCTTCAGAAAAGCGAAGCGGGTCGCTTCCGCACTGACCAACATACCCAGACTGTCACGGGCCGTCTCAAAGTCACCGCCTTCCACATCCTTTAAGCTGAGCGAGATGACCAGGTACTTCCCCATATGTTGCTCACATAGCTCTGTCTCCCTGGAAATGTCAAGCCCCTCCGAACAGGGACGCATCTGCCCCGATTTCAAAAAAAGGTCTTGAACATATTCATGTTCAGACTTTTCCCGAAGCGCCGGGGCCTGGTGAAAAGGTTCACAGCTCCTTTCGTTCGCAGGAGCTCCGCGATAAAAGCCGTTTTATCCACGTAATAGTAATCCTTCAGTTTAAAATCCCGAAAAAATTCAATCCCGATTGGAAGCGCTTTTTCCTTTCCTCCATCTGGCACTCCTCCCTGCAGTGAAAAGACAATACATGCGTTTCAGTACATTCAGTATATCATACCCCCTTATGCATTTACAGTCCATGTTAACCCTGAAGTTCCCAAAGAATCGTAAAAATGTTGCCTAAAATACTTTTCTGTGATACCATACAAGTACGTTGGAATTCCCAGACACTGCAGATGGCAGAAGGATGGCTGGCGGCCGGTAAAAGCGGCGATATCTCATAGGGACGAAAGGATTCAGCGTATGAATAAAAAAGTAAAGCTTCCTATTGGAATCGAAAACTTTGAAGAAATAAGGACGGAAGGCTTCTATTATGCGGATAAAACCGGACTGATCAAAGAACTGCTGGATAATTGGGGAAAAGTAAACCTTTTCACCCGTCCCCGGCGGTTCGGTAAGTCGCTGAATATGAACATGCTCCGCTATTTCTTTGAGTATGGATGTAACGGCG
>CAOKJI010000385.1 GCA_948468495.1 uncultured Dorea sp.
ACGTCCGTTGGCTACGGTGTGAATTGTAACAACTGTTATGTAGCGCCGGGAATAATCCAAACATCTTGTTGAAAAAGTGCTGATAATATGTTATATTATATAAAAACATATTATAACATACACAAGGGAGTAATTATCTTGGAGACTGTTGATATTGGAAAACGATTAAAATCTGTTCGCAGGAGCAGAAATATGACTTTGGACGCCGCCGCCGCATTAACCGGCGTTAGCAAACCGATGCTTGGGCAAATCGAACGCGGGAAATCTTCGCCTACCGTTAACACATTATGGAAAATATCAACAGGGCTGAAGATTCCTTTCTCTACATTTTTGCAGAAACCGGCAGAGGAATATACGATTGTCGACCTTCAGAAACAGAATCCCGTCCTCGAAGAAAACGGAGCAATGAGAGCTTACACGCTCTCCGGCTTCGATCCTGTCCGCTGTTTTGAAGCTTTTTATATAGAATTTGACGCGGGCTGCCGGCACTATTCTGACGAACATAACGACGGCGTTGAGGAATCTGTCTTTGTGATAAATGGCAGACTGGATATGCTTGTGAATCACAAGCTCATTTCCTTAAAGGAACAGCAGGCAATACGATTTGAGGCAAATATTCCCCACGCTTATCTAAATCCATACGAGGAACTCTGCTGTGTTTATAATACGATATTTTACACTTAACGGACATAGTCTGCCAGCCCACAGGGCATGAATTACGGTGTATGCAGCCGGGCAGACCCTGTGAAACGGCCGAATGGCCATCAGGAGCGCCCGGAGTATATAAGTGTATACCTATTGAACATTAATCCGATAAGTATACTTATGAATCTGCCGCTTATTCATCAGGCTTTAGGGAGGAATTTAAAAATGTATGAATTAAACCAGGTCGCCGAACGGACTTATTATATTAACTGCCCCGCAAAGATTGGCATTTACAGACAAACCGACAGGGATGTTTACCTTATTGACAGCGGAAATGACAAAGATGCAGGAAGAAAGGTCCGTAAAATTCTCAATGAAAATGGATGGAACTTAATGGGTATTATTAATACACATTCCCATGCAGACCATATCGGCGGAAATAAATATCTGCAGCAACAAACCGGATGTAAGATATTTGCAGATGGCATTGAAACAGCATTTACCAAATATCCCATTCTGGAACCGTCCTTCCTGTACGGCGGATACCCATGTAAGGATTTAAGGCACAAATTTCTGCTGGCTCAGGAAAGCGGCGCCTTAGACATTTCCGACTGCCATTTCCCGGAAGAACTGGAAGTTATTCCTCTGCGCGGACACTTCTTTCATATGATTGGCGTCCGCACGCCGGATGACGTTGTATTCCTTGCCGACTGTATCAGCAGCGCGGCGACGCTGGATAAATATCAAATTACTTTTCTCTATGACGCCGCCGAATATCTGAACACGCTGGATAAGGTTGAAACTATGGAAGCTTCCGTCTTTGTCCCCGCTCATGCCGAAGCTTCTGATAATGTAAAAGAACTGGTACAGCTTAACCGCCGGAAGATTTTCGAGATTGCGGATACGATACAAACTATCCTGAAAACCCCTATGTGCTTTGAAACTCTCTTAAAACAGATTTTTGATAAGTACAGGCTGACTATGAATTTTGAGCAGTATGTCCTGATTGGCAGCACAATACGTTCTTATTTGTCATGGATGAAGGATAACGGCCGAATAGAATCTGTTTTTGAAAATAATCTGCTCAAGTGGAAAACTCAATATTAATCCTGTAATATCAATTCAAAGGATAGAATAACTTGCAGAGGATGTACAGGCATTTGTCGAAAAAGCCGCACAGTTGTCTGAGCCGGGAGACAGGAAGCAAAACAGAAAACATTACTGGAAGCAATCAGGAATCTGATGGATACCATGAAATGCAGTGCAGAACAGGCAATGGCTGCACTGAAAATTCCAGATGCCGACAGAGGAACGTATATTGCCAAATTATAAGAGATACTGCCAATCACAGATCTGATTGGCAGTTATCTTTTTACTTACTGGTTTCTTATTATTCGTTGTAGCTTCTAATTTTGCATACATCAATCCAACTGACAAAATCAGATAAGTCTTCCAGTTCATCTATCGTAAGCTCTATTGCGCTATTTGCACTGCCGCAGGCAGGAAAAACGGTAACAAAGCGTTTCAGGGATACATCCAGATACACTTCAATTCCTTTATTCACACCAAAAGGACATACCCCGCCAACAGCATGTCCGGTTAAAGGTTCCGCTTCATCGAAAGAAAGCATTTTAGCTTTTGTTCCATACTGAGCTTTATATTTTGCATTATCTATCTTCGTATCGCCCGCTGCAACAATCAATACAACCTTTTCTCCCACATGAAAGGATAATGTTTTCGCGATGCGGCTTTCTTCACAATGCAAAGCCTCAGCAGCAAGAGCAACCGTTGCACTTGAGACTTTAAACTCCTGTATTCTATTTTCGATTCCCTTTGTTTTAAAATATTCTCTTACCTTATCAATTGACATAACATGAACCTTCGCCAAACTTTTCCACCTGTACAGTTGGATTGGACCGCAGGAGCTCCGAGGCAGTCTGTGCTTTTATCCAAAGCTGGGCAACGCTCCAATGAACTAACTGCTAACTCCGGCTAAGATGCTCAGGAGAGCCTGAGCATCCAAGTCTTCGTTGCCATGCATCCGAAAGAAGCTGCCAGTGGCAGGTTCTGTAGGGAAGCAGTGGATTTCATTTCCGCTAAATACGCCCTCTAATGCTTTGGATAAAAGCACAGACTGCCTCGGAGCTCCTGCGGTCCAATCCAACCGTAAAGGTGGAAACTTTTCTATAATTTATTCACCGCGCTCTCCAAATACCGGTTATCCGTCTCATAGAACCGCTCCGCTTCCACTGCTTCCGCCAGCGCTGCGTCAATCGGCATCTTTCCAAGCACCGGAAGCCCAAGTTCTGCGGCAATTTCATCGATATGGCTCTTACCGAATACCGCAATCTCCTTTCCGCAGTCCGGGCATTTCAGATAGCTGTAATTCTCCACAATCCCCAGCACCGGAATATTCATCGCCTCAGCCATATGGTAGGCTTTCTTTACAATCATCCGCACCAGATCCTGAGGGGAGGTAACAATCACCACGCCATCCACCGGCAATGACTGGAATACGGTAAGCGGCACGTCGCCGGTTCCCGGCGGCATATCCACAAAGAGATA
>CAOKJI010000386.1 GCA_948468495.1 uncultured Dorea sp.
GATGGATACTTACCGGGCCTTAGAAATAACGGAACAGGTTAAAAAAATCTGTCCGGAAAGCGAGAGACAGCCAGAGAACGCAGAAAATGCTCAGGATGTATGGAAGCAGGCCGGACGTACACTTCGCGTAGGCCGGATTGAGAAGAAGCATGATCAGATTAAAGTAAAGCAATTTGGCAGGGACAGTTTTTCTATCGGCAGGGATACGGTAGAATTAAAATATGTGGAGCAAATCGCGGACAGCGAGCAGACCACTACTCTCAGCCATATTATGAAATATGTGGCCGAACAATTGGAGCGGAATCCCAAACAGGAAATTGGCAGACTCTTAGAGCATGTGTGTCAAAGAATGGAAAAGGACGGACCCGGAGCTCTGAGTAAGGGAAGTGTGCCGGGGAATCTGGCGGAAGTGCGCAGACAGGAAATCTATGCGTGCATCAACCGTTACAGGGGATTTAGAAGGTAAAGATTAAGAGCGGAGCGTGTCTAAAGAATAAGGAACTTTCAGACACGCTCCGAGTGGTTAGAACGGTGTGCTAATTTTGAATCGTTCTATGGAGCAATCGCATTTTGAATGCCCTAATCCGGCTCATATAGCGGCTGGTATATAACACTCCTGCCAGAAGGATTCCAAATACCAGTCCCAGCGCAAAGTTGGCAATAATCTCATAGATTCCAACAGAGGCCAGTCCGCGGATATCTAAAAACATATAGAGAATAAATGCAATGACTCCAAGGATAAACAGTAGATTCAGGCGTTTGGATAATACCATTTTTTCCTGATTGCTATAATCTGCTACTTTTAGTAAGGTTTCTTCCGTTTTCTTATCAATCATATTTTCCTTCCTTTCTCCGTCTAATAACTCTTCAATACTGATTTGATAGTAATTAGCAAGTTCAATTACCAAATCAAAATCCGGCATGTTTACTCCATTTTCCCAACGGGAGATGCTGCGGTTGGATACCCCTAACATTTCAGACAGTTGCTCTTGAGTAAGCCCTTTTTCACTGCGAAGCTCTTTGAGAAACCGGCCTGTTTTTTTCTGGTCCATTCATCTTACGCCTCCTTTCAGGTAAAAGGATAGCATAATAGGGGAAAAAGTGACACGACACAAAACGAGAATCAGGGGATTTGGCGGAAAAATGAATGACAGAGTGCCGGGGAATCTAAGAGCCGCTACCCGGAAAAGTAACAGTTCAGCCGTCGCCCACTCCGGCCTGCAAACTGTGACATAGGATGCAAGGCGAGACAACATTTCATCGAACTCCCTGCCAACGTAGTCTAAGAACCTCAGGAATGCCTTCGCTCCTAAGACTACATAGGCAGCGATTTCGCTTCCATTAAAAGCGTCTCTGAAATGCCTTGCATCCTATGTCACAGTTCGCAGGCTGGAGCGGGCGACGGCTGAACTGTTACCCGGAAAATAAAAAAAGTTGTATTGAGTATTGACAAATGCAGACAGATAGGATAGAATACTAGTTGCTGTAGATGAATTGTTTACAGATAATGTGGGCGTAGCTCAGCTGGATAGAGCGTTTGGCTACGGACCAAAAGGTCGGGGGTTCGAATCCTCTCGCCCACGTTTGAAAGCACTCTGATTTCATAGGGTGCTTTTTTCTATTCAGGGAGATATGTAAGCCTCGTTTTTTGTTTATTTATGGCGGGATGTGAAAAAATAGACAAGTTCTGTTAATTTTCTCTAGACAACATTTTTGAAATGTAATAGAATTAGATTTGTTCAGAGTTATTTATATAAACATTTATGGGAGGTAATAACAATGAAAGGAAATATTGTAGTTGGACAGTCAGGCGGTCCTACAGCAGTTATCAACTCTTCTGTAGCAGGTGTATTTGCCGGAGCAAAGGCATTAGGGGTAGAGAAGATTTACGGAATGGTTCATGGCATTGAGGGATTTTTGGAGGACAAGCTTGTAGAGCTGCATCCTTATCTGGATGACGAAACAGGAATTGAACTCTTGAAGAGAACTCCTTCTGCGTTCTTAGGTTCCTGCCGTTTTAAAATGCCTAAGATTGAAGGTCATGAAGATGTGTATGAGAAAGTTTTTGAGATTATGGAAAAGCATGACATCGAGTGTCTGTTCTACGCAGGCGGTAATGACTCCATGGATACCGTGAAGATGTTATCAGATTATGCGGCGGCTCATAATAAGCCGCAGAGATTTGTGGGAGTGCCGAAGACAATTGATAATGATCTTCCGATTACAGATCACTGTCCGGGATATGGCTCTGCAGCAAAGTACATCGCGACGTCTTTAAAAGAGATTATTCGTGACAATGAGTCATTTGGCGCAAAGAAGCCGACCGTATGTATTGTAGAGATTATGGGAAGGAATGCAGGATGGCTGACTGCAGCGGCAGCCCTTGCCAAAGGCGACGACTGTTCAGGATGCGATGCGATTTATCTGCCGGAAAAGGTATTTGATATTGACGCGTTTACAGCGAAAGTGAAAGAACTTGGCGAGACGAAGAGTTCTGTAGTTATCGCGGTATCTGAGGGCGTTAAGATTGCGGATGGACGCTATGTATGCGAATTGGCGAATGAGAATGTGGCAGTGGATGCATTTGGCCACAAGCAGATGTCTGGTACAGCGGCATATCTCGCACAGATTATTGCAGCAGAGACAGGCCTTAAGACCAGAGCAGTGGAATTCTCTACGCTTCAAAGAGCCGCTACACATATTGCTTCATTAACGGATATTAACGAAGCCTTCCAGTGCGGCAAGGATGCTGTTAAGGCTGCCGAAGAAGGAAAGACAGGCGTGATGATTACGTTAGACAGAATTGTAGAAGATCCATATTGCTGCGGAACAAGCGCTTATGATATTCATGCAATTGCAAATGTTGAGAGAGCTGTTCCGGATGAGTGGATTACCGAAGATGGCTGCGGCCTGAACGATGGTTATGAAAAGTACGCGAGACCATTGATTCAGGGAGAGCTTACCCCGCTGTATGTGAACGGAACGCCGCGTCATCTTGTTATGGCTGAATTGTTTGATTAATATTTCAAATTGAAAAGAACGGATGTCTTTGGGGCATCCGTTTTTTTGTGTTTTTAATTATGCCTCCGGGCACCCTATTATGGCCATACGGCCGTTTCATAAGGTATACCCTCCGGGCACCCCATAATGGCCATTCGGCCGTTTAACAAGGTATACCCTCCGGGCACTCCACTTCACACCAG
>CAOKJI010000387.1 GCA_948468495.1 uncultured Dorea sp.
ATCCTTTAAGGAAGATTTGGGAGCGGATTCTCTGGATTTATTCGAGCTGGTGATGGCTCTTGAGGATGAATACGGGGTAGAGATTCCGACAGAAGAGCTGGAGAAGATGGTTACCGTCGGAGACGTTGTCAAATACATCGAGCAGAATCAATAGCGGCGGCGGGTAATTTCCGCGCCCGCCCTGCGCTGGCAGCCCGACAGCACACGCCATATAGTGCAAGGCGAGACAACATTTCAGCGAACTCATTGCTAACGGAAACTAAGAAACTCAGGAGAGCCTTCGTTTCTAAGTTTCCATAAGCAATGATTTCGCTTCCATTAAAAGCGTCTCTTAATTGCCTTGCACTATACAGCGTGTGCTGTCAGGCCGCCAGTGCAGGGCGGGCGCGGAAATTATAAAGATATGCCGAGGGAGGAAAAGAGAAAAATATGAAAACCGAGATAACAGAATTACTGGGAATCCAGTATCCGATTATACAGGGGGGCATGGCCTGGGTGGCGGAGTGTCATCTGGCGGCGGCTGTTTCCAATGCGGGAGGATTAGGCTTAATTGGCGCGGCGAACGCGCCGGCGGAGTGGGTTCGAGCTCAGATTCAGGAAGCGAAGAAGCTGACGGATAAACCCTTTGGCGTCAATATCATGCTGATGAGTCCCTATGCGGATGAGGTAGCGAAGATTGTTGCGGAAGAACAGGTGAAGGTTGTAACTACAGGCGCGGGCAATCCGGAGAAATATATGAGTATGTGGAAAGAAGCCGGAATTAAGGTGATTCCGGTGGTGGCTTCCGTAGCGCTGGCAAAGCGCATGGAGCGCTGCGGCGCGGATGCGGTAGTAGCAGAGGGCTGCGAGGCAGGAGGACATATTGGGGAATCCACGACCATGGTACTGGTGCCCCAGGTTGCAGAGGCAGTAAAGATTCCTGTGATTGCGGCAGGAGGCATTGCAGACGGAAGAGGAATTGCCGCGGCATTTATGCTGGGAGCAAAGGGTGTGCAGATGGGAACGCATTTTGTGGTGGCAGACGAATGTATGGTCCACGATAATTACAAAGAGCGCATCATAAAGGCAAGTGATATTGATACCAGAGTAACCGGAAGAACCACCGGGCATCCGGTCCGGGCTCTTAGGAATGAAACGACAAGAAAATACTTGGAGTTAGAGAAAGCGGGAGCTTCCTTTGAAGAATTGGAGCAGCTTACCCTTGGCGGACTTAGGAAAGCCGTAGTAGAAGGCGATGTGAAGACGGGAAGCGTGATGGCAGGCCAGAGCGCAGGTATGGTTAAAGAGAGAATGTCCTGTAAGCAGCTGATTGAGAAGCTTGTCAGGGAGACGGACGCTCTGATGAAAGGATGCGGATGTTATGAGTAAGATTGCATTTATCTATCCCGGACAGGGGGCGCAGAAGGCCGGAATGGGAGCTGATTTTTATGAAAACAGCGAGACCGCAAGAAACATTTACGACGAGGCGTCCCGGACGCTGGGGCTGGATATGAAGGAGCTGTGTTTTGAGCAGAATGACAGGCTGGATATGACGGAATATACCCAGGCAGCCATGGTAACTACCTGTCTTGCCATGACCAGAGTAATCGAAGAAATGGGTGTAAAACCGGACGTTACGGCAGGGTTAAGCCTTGGCGAATACTGCGCCATTGCCGCAGCGGGAGGTTTTAGCGATATGGATGCAGTCAGGACTGTAAGAATCAGAGGGATTCTGATGCAGAATACGGTTCCTGCCGGAGAAGGCGCGATGGCGGCCATTATGGGGATGGAAAAGGAAGCCATCGAACAGGTATTAGCGTCCATGGAGGATGTCACCATTGCAAATTACAATTGTCCGGGACAGATTGTCATTACCGGTAGGACAGAAGCAGTACAGGAAGCCTGCGGCCGGCTTTCTGAGGCTGGGGCAAGACGCACGATGCCGCTAAAAGTCAGCGGCCCGTTCCATTCGCCTATGCTTGCTGAGGCCGGGAAGGAGCTGGCGAAAGAGTTAGAAAAGTCAGCGTGGAAGAGCCTTGCAATCCCTTATGTGACCAATGTAACGGCAGAGGAAGTAACGGATATATCGGAGACGCCAGGGCTCCTCGCCCGTCAGGTCAGCGCGCCGGTAAAGTGGGAGCAGAGTATGGAAACCATGATTCAGTCCGGGGTGGACGCCTTTGTAGAAATCGGTCCGGGTAAGACTCTTACCGGATTCTTAAAGAAGATTGCTCCGGAAAAGAAAGTTCTTCAGATTGGGACATGGCAGGATATTGAGAAGGTACTGCAGGAACTGAAGTAGTGTAAGGGTCTTAAATTTCTGACGGGATGGAATGAATTTTCAAACACGCTCTAGAAAGGGCTGATTAAAGCCTGGAAATGGCTTAGGAGGAGAGAAAGTATGTTAGAAGGTAAGATTGCGGTTATCACCGGAGCATCCCGGGGTATCGGAAAAGCAATTGCCCTGGAACTGGCGGCCAGAGGCGCGGAGGTTATTATCAATTATAATGGTTCTGCCCAGAGCGCCGGGGAGGTTAAGCAGGAAATAGAAGAAAAAGGCGGAAAGGCGGAGACCGTTCAGTGCAACGTGGCGGATTTCAGCCAGTGTACAGAATTTATCAGTGAAGTGATAAAGAACTATGGACGGATTGACATTCTGGTAAATAATGCGGGAATTACCAGAGACGGTCTGCTGATGAGGATGTCGGAGAAGGATTTTGACGACGTGATTGCGATTAATCTGAAGGGCACGTTCAATACCATACGCGCAGTCTCCCGTCAGATGGTGAAACAGAGAAGCGGAAGAATTATCAACATGTCTTCGGTGGTGGGGATTTGCGGAAACGCAGGACAAATCAACTATGCGGCGTCGAAGGCAGGTATTATCGGCGTGACCAAATCTGCGGCAAAAGAAGTTGCTTCAAGAGGGATTACCGTTAATGCGGTGGCTCCCGGATTTGTCGATACGGAGATGACGGCAGTACTTTCTGATAAAGTAAAAGAAGAATCCATCAGGCAGATTCCATTAGGAAGGTTCGGGAAACCAGAGGATATTGCAAAAACGGTAGCATTTCTTGCATCGGAAGAAGCGGGTTATATTACCGGGCAGGTGATTCAGGTAGACGGAGGAATGGCAATATGAGTAAACGCAGAGTAGTAGTGACAGGAATGGGGGCGGTGACCCCGATTGGGAATAGTACCGAAGAATTTTGGAGCGGAATCC
>CAOKJI010000388.1 GCA_948468495.1 uncultured Dorea sp.
CGCTGTTTTCCTGATTTGAATTTTCTTCCGGTTGAAAGAAAAATGCAAACTGGGGAGAAAATTCTGTTATCTGGTTAGAATTGACATCATTCAGCGGCGCGATGAACCGCATGCCGTTTCCAAAGTTTGCAATGCTGGAATTGTACACGCCCTCTGTCATTCCGTCATTGGTTCCACCATACCCGAACCAGTAGCGCCCTCCCTCCATTTTGGTATACAGAGAATAGGCTACGCTTCCTATGAATCCTCTGCCTTTTGATATAACGGTAAGGCCTGCCAGAATACCGGAATTGATATAGTCTGCATTGATATACAAGGTGTTTCCAATCAGTTTAATCCCCTTTGCAGTTCCGTTATTGGTTAGCTTGTTGAAGATTTCTTCCTGCGTCCAGTTATCTTTGAAATATTTATCCGCCGTCACTCCGTTTACTTTGAATCCGGTTGCCGACAGTGAGAACTCCCCGGTATCCAGATTCCAGTAATTCTTTCCCTGCTTGTCTGATAAAATCCCTGCAACGATGATATTGGCAATCAGGCCGTTCGCCGTCAGGGCGGTTGTCCAGTCCCAGTCCCGGTTGTCTTCCGTCCGTCTCTTTGAAATCTGTAAGCCCTGCGTTCCTAAGGACATTGCCCCGAACAGCTCGGACTTCGGATCTAAGTCCTCGAACAAGATTGCCCTTACGTCCTGCTTTTTGGCTACGGTGTTCTGCAGTCTGAGCTGCGTTTTCGCCGCGTTCAGGAATCCTTTTATCATTCCTGCCATTACAGAACCATCGTCGTTAATTGCCCCGGAAATCCGGTTCAGGATAGAATCCATGTCCGCCGAACTGTCAAAATAATCATAAAGTTCTTCTCCCAGTGTCAGACTCTTAATCCGGTCCTCACAACAGTCCCAGACGATAGCCGCTACCCGCTCTTTCGTGGTAATGTCCAGCTCCCTGTGCCTGCATCTGACCGTATCCCCCAGACCGACCGTCTCAAGAATTTCAAAGCCTTTATACTCCTCCGTTCCTGACAGTTCTGTCATATTGATATCAATAGATACAACCGGAAGGTCAACTCCCTCTGCAAATAAATCCTTACAGCGCTTCGTTAGCGCTCTGTTGAGCTCTTCCTGCGTGTCGCAGACAATAATTCCTTTTTCTTCGTCCTCTTCTTGGGCGTCTTCCCTCATCTTCACAGTATCAAATTTTAACTTTCTGATATATTTTTTCTCATATTTGTTTATATTTCCTGAGTCGACCCATGGAGTATCCCCGGACATTTTATATCCGTTATATGCAACGGGAACAATCCTTGTAATGACTTCCGACATATCCAGATGATAGTCAATACCCGCCATATTCTTCCCGTATCTTGCTTCCACACCGTAATCTCCGCCCACATGTTCGTTGATAATTACTGTATAATTATCATAGAGGATTTCACCGCCCCACTTTCCGGTAAAAGTCGGCTCGTCCGTTCCATGAAGGGCGCTGATTAAATTCCTTGTTTCAAAATACGCAGTAGCCGCTGTTGTAATATCAGACCTTCCGCTGTATTTCGTCCCCGCCATCATGATATCCAGCGCCTGCTGTCCGTTCTTCGCCGTCGGCCTGACGTCCATCAGAAAACAGTCGTCCTCTGCATCCAGAAACACCGGCATTACCGTCGCAATGACTTCTTTATCCGTCTTCTCCACTTCCCGAATCCGGAATAACTGATGCTTTCCCATAAAGGTCGGAGCGGAAATCACGCATTCCTCTTCGATATACCGCCACCTTCCTTCCGCATCCAACGGATGTACCAGATCCATCTTCCATGTTCCGTTCAGCTTCGCCGTCAGTTCGCATGACTCCGGAAATAAGACCATATCCCCGTTCATGGAATAGTTCGTATTTCCTTTTTCGTAAATCTGTATCATAAGCTCCTCCAGTTCGGTATCACTTTCAGCCGGAATCCGGATGTAATCTCTATCCGGTTCTCCCCCTCTTTCAAATATAAATCCTGATAATCGCCTGACACCGCCGTATTATTCATCGTCCCATCCGTCCGGTATGCCATCATCCGCTCCGTATCAATCACAAGATTCTGTCCAATATTGGCCCGCATTTTACAGCCGTTTACCGTCAGGTCGCAGACTCCTTCCCCGGTAATCTTATAGATTGGATGGGATTCATGGTACAGATTGTACAGTACCTCCAGCTTGTCATACTCTCGTTTCCCGCTCTTCAAATAGGAGAACGGCTCACAGACAAACTCTGCTTTGAATCTTCCGATTCTTTTCATTTCTCTCTCGCAGGTCCCTATCTCTGCATAGTAAACTTTGTAGAAATAATCTGTATCGTCTGAAAATTCCAGTTCTCCGCTTCCTGACAGCCACTTCTTTGCTCTGCGGAACTTCTCGTTCCATTTATCTGCTTTTGTAAGGAAATTAAATTCTATCGGTATTTCCACTGGCTCATATCTGCAATTGTCACGTATCAGGATTCCAGAACTTCCGGGTATAATTATTGTTTCTCTGTCTTTTGAATATGCCGGCATATCTGGACGCCTTACCGGAAATATTCCATAATCTTCACAGCGTTCCCCATGAAATACTACGCTATATCCCATTGTTTTTTTCCTTTCCCGTTACCGTCTTACATTTACCTTTGCCCCTCTTGAGTTATATTTCTTTCCGTTATTAATTTCCTTCATCGTAAATTTCACAATCTCCTTCCTATCGTATATACCGTTGATATATATCGGAAGTTCCGCTGTCAACTGCTCTGTCATGGCGTTTTCTGCGAACTTTGCCGCATCGGACCGTTTTCCGGCCATGCCCGGTATTTCCATGCTGTCCCTGATAATCTGGTTTACTTCGCCCATTTTCTTTTCATAACCTACTCCAAATCCTTCCGCAGTATACCCTCCTAACTTTTCAAATACTTTTGACGGCGAGTGAATATCCAGCCTTGCCCTTGCTTCTCTTGTTGCGGCGGCGCATAGCGAAGCGACTGCATTAATCACACCGGATCTTCCCGCCACAATACCATTCGCAAGGCCGACGGATACATTGTAACCCTCTGTATAAAGCGTATACTCTCCCAGATCTCTTCCTACATCTTCAACCGCTCCGGTTAAGTCATTCCCTGCTCTTCTCACATTCTGCGAACCGCTCATGAGCCCGGAAGCCAGCCCTTCAGATACGCCCCGGCCAATCCTGTCAAACCGGTC
>CAOKJI010000389.1 GCA_948468495.1 uncultured Dorea sp.
GCTGATTCTGAAAACATTAGGTCTGCGGAAAGGCGGAATTGAGGTGGTGTCCTGTCCAACCTGCGGACGTACAAAGATTGATTTAATCGGGCTTGCCAGTCAGGTGGAGACACTGGCTGCAGATTTTCCGCTGGACATTAAAGTGGCTGTAATGGGCTGCGTGGTAAACGGGCCGGGAGAAGCCAGGGAAGCGGATATCGGAATTGCCGGAGGGGACGGCAAGGGGATGATCATGAAAAAAGGACAGGTTATTAAGACGGTTAAAGAAGAAGAGTTGTTGACAGAATTAAGACAGGAGTTGCTGCACTGGAATGAGTAAAGCTTTTTTTGAGGTTTTTCCAACCCTGAAAATGGAAAATGATTTGAGGATGCAGTTTGACGGCGTGGAAGTCGAAAAGGTTGCGACGAACAGTCAGAGAGATTATTTGAATATTCATATTTTTTCCAGACATCTGATACAAAAACATTATATTTATTCGGCGGAAAATGCGGTAAAAGAACAGTTATTTGCAAAAAGCTTCATTTCAGTAGCAATCATAGAAAATTATGAATTGTCAGGACAGTATACGCCGGAGAATCTGATGCGGGAGTATTATGACAGCCTGCTTTTAGAGGTGTGTAAAAAGAGCATCGTTGAATGTAATATGCTTAAGACGGCGTCGTATAGCTTCAAAAATGGCAATTGTCTGTGTCTGAAGCTTTTAGAAACAGTAATAGCACGTGGAAAGCAGGAATCCCTTGTGGGGATGATACGGAATATTTTTGCAGAGCGGTTTCATGTGCCAATAGCAGTGACGGTGGAATATGAAGAGCCGAAGGAAAGCAAGTTGAAGCTCAATGAGCTGAAATTACAGCGGGAAGTAGAGGCAATCGTAGAGCGCAATCAGGCCCTTGGAAAAGAGCGTCAGGAGAGGGAGCAGGCGGAAGAGAAGAAAAAGGAAGCAGAAAAAGAGAGAAGAGAAGCTAAGGCAGACGCAGTTCAGGAGAAAAAGGCGGATAAACAGTTAAGACAGGGACAGAATACGAAAGAAACGGTAGATAAGAACCGGGGATTTGGCCGGCAGGCTGGAAGAAGAGCCGGTACATACGGCGGTTTTAGAAAGTCTGATGATCCGAATATGATATTTGGAAGGGATTTTGACGACGCGCCAATCGAGCTGAATACGGTTGAAAATGAGATGGGCGAAATTACCATTCGCGGTAAGGTAATAAGCTTTGATACAAGAGAGATACGGAATGAAAAGACCATTCTAATCTATGCTCTGACGGATTTTACCGATTCGATTATGGTCAAGATGTTTGTAAAAAATGAACAGCTCCCGGAACTTCTTGGGGAAATTAAACCGGGAGCTTTCCTGAAAATCAAGGGTGTGACTACGATTGACAGATTCGACGGGCAGCTTACCATCGGCTCCGTAGCCGGAATCCGAAAGATATCGGATTTTACCGTAACAAGGAAGGATACTTATCCGGAGAAACGGGTAGAGCTCCACTGTCACACGAAGATGAGCGATATGGACGGAGTTTCAGAGGTGACGGATATTGTACAGCAGGCCCATAACTGGGGCCATAAGGCCATTGCCATTACTGATCATGGGGTGGTGCAGGCATTTACCGATGCGAACCACTATATCGAGCGGTTGGAAAAGGACGATCCTTTCAAGATTATCTACGGGGTAGAGGCGTACCTGGTGGATGATTTGAAGGAGGTGGCAGTAAATGAGAAGGGGCAGAATCTTGAGGACACCTTCGTGGTATTTGATTTGGAGACAACCGGATTCAGTCCGATTTCCGACCGGATTATTGAGATTGGGGCAGTGAAAGTAGAGCGGGGCAGGATTACGGAGCGGTTCAGTACATTCGTGAATCCAAAGGTTCCGATTCCCTTCCGGATTACCCAGCTTACCAGCATCAATGACAGCATGGTGATGGACGCGCCGGATATTGAGACGGTTCTGCCGCAATTTCTGGAATTTATCGGGGATGCGGTACTGGTTGCCCACAATGCCAGTTTTGATGTGGGATTTATTGAGCAGAATATGCGTTATCAGGACATGACGCCGGAATTGACCTCTGTGGATACGGTGGCCATGGCCCGGATTCTTATGCCTACATTGTCTAAATTTAAATTGAATGTTGTGGCTAAGGCGCTGAATATTTCACTGGAAAATCATCACCGGGCGGTAGACGACGCGGGGGCGACGGCAGAGATTTTTGTGAAATTCATTGAGATGCTAAAAGACAGAGATATTCATGATTTGAGGGGCCTGAACCGGTTTGGGGCCAGCAATGGGGACGCAATCAAAAAGCTTCCTACTTATCATGCTATTATTCTGGCCAGAAATGATATTGGCAGAACGAATCTCTATACCCTTGTGTCCAAATCCCACACGCAGTTTTTCGGACGAAGGCCCAGGATTCCCAAAAGTGAATTTTCCAAATACCGGGAGGGTCTGATTCTTGGAAGCGCCTGTGAAGCAGGGGAATTATATCAGGCGATTCTTAATGAAAAGTCCGAAGAACGGATTGCCAGAATTGTGGATTATTATGATTATCTGGAAATTCAGCCCTTGGGAAATAACCGCTTTATGATTGAGAGCGACCGTATTTCTAAGGTGCAGAACGAAGAAGACTTAAAAGCAATTAACCGCAAAATCATCGAACTGGGAGAGAAATTCCACAAACCGGTGGCGGCTACCTGCGACGTACATTTTCTGAATCCGGAAGACGAGGTGGACCGCCGGATTATTATGGCGGGCAAAGGGTTTTCTGACGCGGATGAACAGGCGCCGCTGTATCTTCGGACAACGGAGGAGATGCTGGAGGAATTTGAATATCTGGGGGCGGAGAAGGCCCATGAGGTGGTCATTGATAATCCGAATAAGATTGCAGACTGGGTGGAGAAGATATCGCCGGTCAGACCGGATAAATGTCCGCCGGTGATTCCGGATTCGGACAAGACTCTGCGGGAGATTTGCTATAAAAAGGCCCATGAGATGTATGGGGAGAATCTGCCGGAGGTGGTAACGGAACGATTGGAGAGGGAACTAAATTCGATTATTTCCAATGGATTTGCGGTCATGTATATTATCGCCCAGAAGCTGGTATGGAAGTCTAATGAGGACGGATATCTGGTGGGCTCCCGGGGGTCGGTGGGCTCCTCCTTTGTAGCGACAATGGCCGGAATTAC
>CAOKJI010000390.1 GCA_948468495.1 uncultured Dorea sp.
GAATCTATTTCTGACACTCAACACATACCCTGTACATTCCAGGCGCCGCAGCCGCTTCAAATGCTTCCTGCATCTGAGTCAGCGGATACCGCACCGGTTCAATCAGTCCGGATACATCAATCATCCCCTGGCCAAGCATATTTGCCGCGTCTTCAAAATCTTCATTATCCGCCCCATATGTACCAATCAGCTCCAGTCTGCGGTAGTGAAGAAGATTAGAATCAACATCCAGGAGCGGCGCGGGATAACCGGCTGCGAACAGCAGAATCCTTCCGTCAATCTTCTTGACCATATCTAAGGACTGTCTGTTAGCGCTTTCGGCCCCCACTGCTACAATCACACAATCAGCCCCTTTTCCGCCGGTTAACTCTTTCACCCTTGCAACCGGATCTTCTTTTCCGGAATCAATAACCTCAAATCCCAATTCTTTAGCCAAATTCAGCTTCTTTTCCATCAGCTCTGATACGATGACCCTTGCGCCTCCAGCCCTGGCAGCTAACGCATTTAACATGCCCATTGTTCCGCCTCCGATGACTGCCACCGTCTCAAAAGAAGCAAGGCGCAGCTTCTTCTGTCCTTTAATGACTGTTGCCAGCGGCTCTAAGAATCCCGCGCACCCGGGTTCCAGCTCTGGATTCATCTTAATGATTGCATGTTCTTCCCATATGGCATGCGTTGAGAAACCGAACTCTCCCAAATATCCGTCTTCTGTAATCAGCTTTGGCGGATTCTCACACTTCGACACCTCTCCTTTACGGCAATAATTACAGATACCGCATCCCTTATAGCTGTTAATTCCAACAAAATCTCCCGGCTTACAGTACTTTACCTTATCACCCACCTTTTCTACAATGCCGCAGCCCTCATGTCCGCCGACCATTGGATAGCCCTGATGTTCGCGCAGTCCCAGCCACTGCCCGTAATCTGTGGTACAGATGTTGCAGGCTATATTTTTTACAAGAACTTCGTTCGGATTCAGTTCAGGAATCTCGCGTTCTTTTATCACGCTGCAGCCTTTATGAATCATACATGCAAATCTCATTTTCTCTTTCATCACTGTTTCTCCTCTATTTCAACTTATATCAAAGCACACGCTTTTTCAGACAACTTTGAACAGACTGAGCAGCAGGCATAACACAACCGTTCCCACCGCTACCAGGCCAAACTTCTGCGTCTTGTTACGAAGAATATAATACACCAGCAGAACGGCGCCTACCGGAAGAAGTCCCGGCATGATAGAATCCAGGATTTCCTGAAGTACCAGCGCTTCGCTGTCTGTCGGTATGCTGACTGCCGTCTGAAGCGCCACATAGGATGCAGACAGGACTCCCATCATATACATTCCCAGTAAACTGGCGGATTTTACTACTTTTTTAAAGAGCGGACCGCCGAATATCGTTTCCATCGCAACGATACCTTTTGAATATCCCAGCCACCAGCACTGATTGCCGATGAACAGAATCACCAGACAGAAGAGTACGCAGAATACAGCTCCCAGAATATTGCCTGTCAGACCCATTGAGACTCCCAACCCGCAGATAATCGGTTTCAGCGTTCCCCAGTCAATAGAATCTCCAATGCCCGCCAGAGGCCCCATAAGAGAAGTCTTCAGTCCGTTGATTGCCTCGTCTTTTTCCTCCTCCGGGCAGTCGGCCATTTTCTCCTCCATAGCCAGTGCCATTCCCAGTACCGCCCCGCCCCAGTTGCCTTCTGTATTAAAGAACGTCATATGTCTCTGAAGGCTTCTTTTGAACTTTTCGTCGTCATCCGCATACAGTTTTCTCAAACATTTTCCCAATGAACTTGCCACGCCGACCGCCATCATTCTCTCGTAAGAATGTCCCATTTCTGCATATACCTGCCAGCGGCCCCACGCTCCCATTACGTCCTTTTTTGTTAATTTATTCTCTGACATATTCCATCCTCCCGCTTAATCATCATCGTCATCATCCTGAACGCCAACTACCGCGGCCAGTTCTTTCTGATCTTCCAAAGAGAGCACGATATAGAGAATCACCGCGCAGATTCCCAATACAGACGCTGCCAAAACCGAAAGATTCATTACCACTACAAAAAAGTAGCCGAATAAAAATAACGGAATATACTGATTCTTATCGATTACGGTCAATGTTACCGCAATCCCCAGCGCCGGAAGCACGCCTCCCGATACGGCCAGTCCGTTGCTAATCCATTCCGGCATAGCCGCCATCATCTTATCTACCATACCCGCCCCAAAGTAAACCGTTACAAAGGCAATGGGGAAACGAATCAAAAAGGTAGAGCCCAGCGACATCCAGCAGGTTCGGACGATAGCTTTGTAATCGCCTCTTGCCGCGTGTTTATCGCATATATGAGCATAAACTCCGTTCACATTGTACTGAATCGGCTGCAGAAGATTTCCGATAATCGCCACGCTTACCGCCAGCGCAGAAGCAGCCGCCACATTCAGATTGGACATCAATGCAATCGGAATCGCAATCGCTCCTGCCGCGCAGCTGTCCGCCGGAGTATTATTTCCAGCCGGTACTACGCTTACATAGAGAGCCGAAATCGTCGCTCCGATGATAATCGCTTCGGTCATCTGACCGGTAATCGCGCCAAATACAACGGCCTGTACAAGAGGCATCCATGCAAACCCTTCTGCAAAACAATATCCAATCTGTGCAGACCCAAAGAAATACAATAATCCTGATACAATCGCCAATACGAATTCCATCCTGCTCCTCCTCTCAAATCAGTTTGTGAAACGACACGCCTGTTGCCTCCGGAATGGTATGGATTACAATATCCACACCCGCCTCCGACATTTCTTTTAACAGTTCTTTCTCTTTCTCCGTAACATATACTTCGTTACTCAGCGGCTTCTTATCCGCCCCTCTCGGAGCATTCCCCAACTGAAGCTTCGGCATATCAAATCCGGCCTTAAAGGCCCTGTAACAATCATTAATATCCTTAAACATAATCATTGCCCTTCCGTCGCCGAACCGGCTCTCCCTATACTTCTCCATTGCTTTTTCAAAGGAATAGCACAGGACTTTCACTCCGGCCGGAGCCGCCATCTTATAGACGCTCTTCAAGGTCTTATCATTTGCGATAACATCGTTGATAACAATGATTTTCGATACTTTTGCGACCTTGCTCCATTTCACGACAACCTGCCCATGAACCAGGCGAAAATCTACGCGGATT
>CAOKJI010000391.1 GCA_948468495.1 uncultured Dorea sp.
CTATTTGCAACAAAACACTGTCGTATATTCTCTGTTTTTGTTGCAGATTGACCAAAAATTTGTTATAATAAATTCATTATAGACATGCATCAGGTACATACTATGAGAGGAGATGAACGAAGTATGAATGCAAAACTGGAACCGTTGTTTACCCCCTGGAAAATCGGAAACTGCGAGATTAAAAACCGTATCGTTCTCACTTCCATGGGCGGAACGGATTTGTTCGGATGGATGGAAAAGCATCATTTCGACAAAGCCGGCGCCCGTTTTATCATGGAAGTAGCGAAGAATAACGCCGGTCTGGTACTGCCCGGCTGCCAGCCTGTATACAATCCTATGGGCGGACAATGGCTGCACAAAGAAAAGAAGATGTATCAGGATTTGAAGAAGTGGATGCCGGAATTTCATAAGACCGGAGCGAAGCTGTTCGTCCAGCTCACCGCTGGATTTGGCCGCTCCTTTACCATTAGCGAGCTGATGGAGAAGCTCTATACCAGTCCTATGCTGAGAAAGGTTTCCAAACCCTTCATGGATTTAGATAAAATAACTGCATCCGCAAGTCCTTCCCCCAACCGCTGGTCGGATAAGGTTCCTTCCCGGGAGATGACGATAGATGAGATTCATGAATTTGTAGAAGCTTTTGCCAAGACCGCGAAGCTTCTAAAAAATGCCGGGGTAGACGGTGTAGAGATTCATGCCGTTCACGAAGGGTATCTTCTGGACCAGTTCACTCTAAAATATGTCAATAAACGAACCGACCAGTACGGCGGTTCCTTTGAAAATCGTTACCGTTTCGCCGTAGAAATCGTGAAGGCGATTAAATGGACCTGCGGCGAGGATTTCCCGGTTTCCCTGCGCTACAGCGTTCTCTCCAAGACCAAAGGTTTCCGGCAGGGCGCCCTTCCGGACGAAGAGTATACGGAAGTGGGACGGGATATGGAAGAATCCGAACGGGCGGTTAAGTACCTGCAAGACGCCGGATATGATATGTTAAATTGCGACAACGGCACCTACGACGCATGGTATTGGGCGCATCCGCCGGTATATATGCCGGAGAACTGTAATCTGGCCGACGTGGAACACATCAAAGAATTTGTAGATATCCCCGTAGTCTGCGCGGGACGGTTAGACCCCTATACTGCCGCGGACTCCATTGCCGCCGGGAAGCTGGACGGCGCAGGCTTTGCAAGACCGTTTCTTGCCGACCAGCAGTGGGTAACCAAATTGATGAAGGGCAGGGAAGAAGACATCCGGCCCTGTATCCTGTGCCACAACGGATGCTTTAACATGTGTCATTATAAGGGCGTTCCAAATGACCAGGATTTAAACGACAGCCTGCATCTGGCCCGCTGCGCAGTCAATGCCGAGACCATGCAGTGGGGCAGACACCGGATTATCCCCGCCAAAGAACCGAAGAAAGTTCACATCATCGGCGGAGGAATCGGCGGCATGGAAGCCGCAAGAGTCTTAAAAAAGCGCGGCCACACTCCGGTTATCTATGAGAAAGCCGACGTATTAGGCGGCACATTTATCCCTGCCAGCGCGGAATCTTATAAGGGTAAGCTTCGGGATTTGCTCGCCTGGTACCGCCGTCAGATGGAGATTCTAAAGATTGAGGTTCATCTGAACGAACATGTAACTGATTTATCCCGGTTCGGGGACGAGCCAATTATCATTGCAACCGGCTCTACGCCACGCATACTAAAAAATATACCGGGTTACGAGCGTATGATAGAAGCCTGCGATTTTCTGAATGGCAAAGAAGTCGGACAGAAAGTCGCCGTAATCGGAGGCGGACTGACGGGAAGCGAGATTGCTTATGAGCTGGCTCTGATGGGCAAGGAACCGATTATTATTGAGATGAAAGACGACCTGGTATCCCAGAAGGGCGTCTGTCTGGCCAACAGCTCCTACCTGCGGGAATGGTTTGCATTACATAAGGTTCCGGTACACTTGGAAACCAGCCTGAAAGAAGTAAAAGAAGGCGCCGTAGTATGTATTGATAAATGGAAGAAGACCATCACGATTCCATGCGACAGCGTAATTTCCTCGGCGGGATATATTGCTAATCCTATGAGCGTAGACAAAAAGAAGAAAAATGTATATTTCGTAGGCGACTGTCAGAAAGTGGGGAATCTGCGGAGTGTAATCTGGGGAGCTTATGAGACCGCTATGAAGATTTGACAGATGTATTCCAGAGGATATAAGAGTTATCTCCTGATAATATGTAGCAAATTATGAATAAAGCGCTTCCGGCGCAAATAACACAGGTTATTTGCGTCTGAAGCGCTTATTACGTCTCTTTTTCTTAATATCGTTCCAAAAATTCTGCCATTGTCACAATTTCCGGTATATCCACGTCCAGAACCAGAAAATCCTTATCACCCGTCACGAATACGTCAATGCCATCCATAATTGCCGTTGCCAGTATCGGCGAATCTTTTGTATCACGCATTTGTGGGAAATCATTCAAGTCCAGTGCTTTCGGAGTATAGACCAGTTCAAAAGGAAGTTCCAGAAAGAAACGGTCAAGGAATTTCCTCTTTGCCGGAAACTTTCGCTCTGTCACAAGCCGTAATTCCTCAACCACATAGTCGCACACTACAATCTGGTGGCTATCTGTCAGCCGCCTCGCAAGCTCCCTTGTCTGTTCGGACGGAAAGAAAATCATGGAAATAAAAATGTTGGTATCAAGCATTACCCGCAAACTAGTACCCCCTTACTTCCTTCCGAATTTCCTTCATGTATTCCTGCATCTCTTCCTCGGACGTAAAGCCTGCTTTCTCCGCTTCTCCGGCAAACGCTTCTTCCACCCGCTTGAACGCAAGCATAGCAGAATTTTCAAAATAGAATCTGCCGTTTTCCTCCAAAATTACAATCTTATCTCCGGCTTTCAGCTTCAGCGCATTCCGCACTGAGACGGGAATGGTAATCTGCCCTTTACTGGAAATCTTTGCTACTTCCATGTATCGTCACCCTTTCAAAAATAGCCGCTTGGTTTCCTTTACTTTCTTTACATTGCTATTATACGCAATAGTACGGATAATATCAATCTTTTTCAGAGGCCATTTCTGAGATTGTTCAGCGACGGGTTACTATTCACGGCCCAAGGGCCGCTCATAGCAACGATTCGGGGCGATATTTAAAGTTTGCTTCGCAAAATCGCCCCTCACTCCTGA
>CAOKJI010000392.1 GCA_948468495.1 uncultured Dorea sp.
TTTGATATTGTTAGTAGGGGAGCCGCCGTTGCGTCTGTAAGATGCAAAAAAAGTTACGGTAAGCATGATCCTAAAAGGAGGATTGATTTATGGCGCAGGAAAACAGGAAACAGGTGAAACCGGTAACAGTGAGGATGGAAGATTTTAAATGTTCGCTGAATCAGGCTGTGGCAGAGTCAGAACTGCCTCCTTTTATGCTGGAGCTGCTGATTGGGGAGTATCTGGCCGGAATCAGTCAGGTGGCAAGACGGGAATATGAGCAGGAGAGAGCTGAATGGGAAAGGGAGTGCAAAAAGAATGGCTGATATCAGCAGGGAAATACAGGCATTTCGGAATGCCATCTATGGGGAAGAGGTCCGGGGAAGTATGATTTCCCTGGCTGAGAAGGTGAATCAGGAATCGACGAATGCAAAAACAGCGTCGGCCCAGTCTGCGGAGTCTGCAGCAGCTTCCGCCCAGCTGGCGAATGTTGCAGTTGGGAGGGCGGATACTGCTGCAGGGAATGCCAATGCCGCCGCGCAGGACGTCCAGGACAGGGCTGACCGGGGAGACTTTACCAGCTCGGTTCAAGTTGGCAGCGTTACAACGGGAGAAGCCGGAATGGAAGCGTCTGTGCATAATTCCGGGACTTCTAAGGATGCGTTATTAGACTTTACGATTCCCAGAGGGGATAAGGGAGTGTCCTTGCAGATAGCTGGTGTATGGAGCGTTGGGAGTGAATATGTAAATGATGCATCCCGGATTGATATTGTGACCTGTAATGGCAGCACATACGGATGCAGGCAGTCCCATACTGCGGCGCCGGAGAATGGGCCGGCAGGCGAGGAAAATGGATACTGGATTTGCCTTGCTAAGAAGGGAGATACGGGAAATATTGAGAATATTGATACCATCCCGATAGATTTTATGGAAGCGGAAGAGCCAGAGAATCTGGAATCAGGAGATTCGATACCAACGGGATTCGGGAAGATGAAGAAGTGGTTCTCGGATATTTTAAACGGGGCGGCCGGTTCGATTCTCGGGGATAATCTGCCCGGGGAAAAAGTGCTGGTATCGGATGCGGCGGGGAAGATAACCGTATCAGATGTGACGAAGGCGCAGCTTGTAAATCGGCCCAACGCTTTCAAATCCTCCCTGACCGTTCCGGTAACCTCTGGCTGGCTTAAGATTGCAAAGCTTCCAAAGAACGCTATGATAAGGAGCGACATCCCGGATTCGGAGACGCTGACCATCTCTTTTTCCTGTACTCCAACGACCGACGCAGGGGATTATGAGCAGGCATGTAAATTCGTGATAACTGAGACGTGGGCGGGGGCGAAAGTCCGAGTTCTGAACTCTACCCATGTAAAAGCCGCCATTGTTACGCAGGTACGGAAAGTGTTCGACGAGACCGAAGAGGCGTATTATCTGGAACTCGAAGTAAATGTACCGTCCTGTCCCTGCAAGATGGATTTGTCTTTTGAAAGCGGGACAATTCCCTGGGAGCCAATGGAGAGTATACAGTTTGATACGGGGGGGGGATGAGGTTTACCGGTATGAAGTTACCGAAGACAGATTTACGCACATAGATACAGAACTGGGAAAGAAGCAGAATAATTTTGCAATTCCTATAAACTCAATCAAGGATTTAGATACTCATTTTGAAGGACTGACGTGGTACAACGAGGATAAGGTTACAGGAGGTAATATACCTTTTGGGGATTATGGATTTCTATTGTCTTTTAAGACATCGAATAACTTTATGCAGCTTGCAATTCCGTATTCGCCTACGGAAAATAATAATCTGAAATACCGGACATTTGGAAATGGAAGATGGTATGACTGGAAGTCTGTAACTGACCGGAATGAAAAATTCTCACCGACGGCAAACGACGCGTATACAGGAAGGATTGCGGCAAGCCAGTGTACGTTTAACGCAGCGACAAGGCAGGTGCATATTTACATTTCTGTATTAGATATAACGGGAGCGGCCGGAGGCGTAACCCTTGCTACAATTCCGCAGAAATACAGGCCGCCTGACTCTGTAAGTGGATTTGCCGTTGTTCGCGGCGATTCAATCGGAGCAGTTCCCGGATTTGGAATGCTGACTGCCGACGGGGGAATTAAGCAGGTTATTACAAGCCTTGCTTTTACCCAATTTCATTTCATGGCAGATTACTTTATCTGAATAAAGACGGCAGTGACGAACGGGTTTATTCATAAAGTGTATCTGCCGGTAAAAAAGAGAGGAGACATTTATGGATACAGTTTATCAGGAAAATATAAGGATGGACGATATAGACGCCATTTTAGCAAAAATGAATCAGTTTAATGATTATGAGGAAGTAACAAAATCTACAGCGCCGTTTACAAACGTGTTAACGGTTTCACCGGAAGAAAAGGGGGTAATAACTCAGAAGAAATATGCGATATCGCAAAGTCAGGAGTTAGGATTTTTTGACGATATGCCACCTGCTTTAATAGGCCAGATGGCCACTGTTTACCGGGACGTTTTCTACAAAAATACTATAAACATATTGGTCCAGCTTACAGAATTGTATCCGGTGGCCGGGAGAATTTGGACAAATGTTTATAATGTGGGGAACTGGACCGGATGGGCGTGTGTCCTTCCGCAAAACGGAGATAACATATTATGGAATGATGGGATAATTAAATTTGCGGATAATGCATCTTTCAATTTAAGGAGAACAATAGCCGGATACAGCCATGTAAGAATTACGTATTATGTTCAGACGAATGTTAGTTTCAAGCCAGAACAATCATGGAATACGGCAGTAGTTCCGGTAGTTAATGGGAATGTAGTCCGCTGTACATTGGAAGGGACCCAATATTTATATCATCTCTTCCTGGGCTTGGAAATCGTAAATTCGACACTGTATACTACTTTTGGGAGAAGATATAACTTAAGTAATAGTACGTTAGAGGAAAACTATGGAAATCAGACATTTATTACGAAAATAGAAGGGGTGAATTTATAAGTATGAAAACATTCCATTTTGTATAGCTGTGTATGTTTGGCGCTCATAGGGGAAGTGACATCACACAGGAAGGAGAAGAAAGAACATGGAAATTAGGGCGGGACCGTAAAGGTCTTATTTTTATGAGAGAAAGAAGGAAAGGAATGACACTTATGTACGTAGATACGAATACAATTATAATGGCCGCGAGTCTTGTCACC
>CAOKJI010000393.1 GCA_948468495.1 uncultured Dorea sp.
CCATCAGGAATAAACTGGAGGAACTGGCTCTGTTTCTACGTGTCATAAAGAAATACTTTCCTTTCTTTGTAAATTTAACTGGAAGTTACGCGTTCTTACCGGCTTCTAACGCCAATCATCGTGGAGGCCTGCTGATTATTCTGGTCCGTACAGGAAAATCTGAAAAGATTGTCGGAAATCTCTTCCATCGAGAAATCCTGAATTTCCAGAATTGTCTGTCCGGAAGAGGCTTTCATGCCGGAAGTACCGCTGGTAAACAGTTCTTTTAGTTCATTATCGCAGGCATAAATATAAGTGTAATAAGTAACATCTTCAAGCTGCTGCTCCATAACAAGGGCTTCGTATCCGTCAAAATTTCCAAGATATACGGCTCCGTCCGAATCATTCTGATGAATTTTTTCGCTGATGTAAGACAGGCTGGTTCTTGACGTATAGTTTAGAGAAGAATGTTCCGTTGTCGACTGATAAATTCTGGCGGCTAAGAGAATGACAATCAGCGCCGACAGAGCAAAAACAAAAAACAGCGCCACAGAAAAGAGGAAATCTATCATATGTTTACGTTGTGTGTGAAAACGCATTATTTCTTTCCCTCCCTTTCTATAATGGTAATATCCGGCAGAATATTGGAACCGGATATATGGTAGTCTACAAAGAACAGTTCTTCATCATAAATCAGGCCGTAATTATTTTTCAAATAATCAAGGCTTTCCGGATACGCTCCTTCAATTGTGTAGCAATAAGTAACATTGCGCATAATTGCATTCTCAAGGCTCTCCTTCTGACGCTGTCTTGTGCTGTCAGACAGAGAAGAGATTCCCTGCACAAACAGGAAGAGAATCAGCACAAACACGCATACAGAGAAGAGAATCTTCGGTGGATGGTGCGACTGTTTTTGGTATTCAAAGCGACTCATAGTTTAAGCTCCTTTTGCCTATATGCTGGACATAATTCCCATGAGCGGCAGCATGACCGACAGAAGAATTACGCCGACAATCAAAGATAACAGAATAACCAGCGTGGGTTCTAATACAGCGAGGATATTGTTCATTCGATTATCAATATCTTCCTGATAGAGCGAAGCTACCTGCTCCATAACCTGATCCATCGTACCGGTTTTAGAGCCGATGGAGACCATGCGCGCATATACGCCGGTAAACATGCCGGAAGTAAATAAAGCTTGTGAAAGGTCGTTGCCTTCGTCAATCTGGCCTTTGCATGCGTCAATCTTCTTCTGGAATACCGGATCATCGTTCAGAGAATTGACAAGTTCCATACTCCGGTCCGGGTTGAGTCCGCTGCTTAAGGTCAGAGCCATACCGCTTGCGAACCGGCAGACAGCGATTTCTTCATAAACAGCTCTGGTAAATTTCAGCTTGTAAGCAATCTTCCGAAACATGCTGCGGCCGGAGTCGGTACGTGTTCCGTAAAGTATCAGAATCGCGATAATTACAAGCAAGATGACAAATGCGAGAGAATAATGGTTAATCGCATTGCCCACATTCATGAGCATTCTGGAGAATCCCGTCATCTCTGTTCCAAGCTGGATAAATACCTGATTGAAGATAGGCATAACTTTTACCAGAAGAACTACGACAACCACAGCCATCATTCCGGTCATAATCATAGGATATGTAATGGAATTGCGGATACTTTTGCTGATCATCTCCTCGCGCTCATAGTGATTCTGCAGCGCCTGCATCACTTCGTCAAGAGTGCCGGTTTCCTCTCCAATCTCAACCATATGCAGCATATAGGATGGATAGAGTTTGACGGAGTCCAGGGATTGATACAGGTTCCCGGTTTCCTGCATTTTTTCAAGAATAGCTTCCAGTATCTCTTTCTCTTCAGGAGAAGCGGCGTCCTCCAGCATAATGGTGAGCCCCTCCAGAGAAGAGATACCTGACTTTAGAATCAAAGCAAGCTGCCCGCAGAAGGAAGCAAGCTCCATGTTGGAAAAAGGTTTCATAAATAGTCCTCCGTTTCTAATAAAGCTCTTTAATATGAATATTTTACGGTATAGTTATTACCGTCGCCAATATATTTTGCGACAGATTTGCTGCTGTTATTGGCGGCGAGAGTCGGGTCCATAAGAGACCAGCTTTTACCGTTAAATTCAATGATATCGTCTACCCATCCGATTTCTTTCAGATAGACGCTAATCCATGCGTGGTAAGCATCGCCGGAATAGCCTACAACCAGTTTGGTAGGGACTCCCTGGGAGCGGAGCATAGCCGCCATAAGGGAGGCGTAATCAAAACAAATTCCCTTTTTCGTCTTCATCGTATTGTCAATATTCGGCAGATAATTCGTCTTGACATTGGCAGCCAGTTCTTCATCGTAAGAAATATTTTTAATTACATAGTTATAAACCTGCTCTACATAGTCAAGATCGCCGGACGACTGGTCTGACAGATCGGCGGCATACTCTACGGCCTTGTAATCCTTTGTGAACCAGACATATTGATTGGGGTACAGGAACGGCCGAAATTCATCGTTCAGGGTAACGCTGATATCCTGGGAAAAAGCAATTGCATACATGTCGTCATAGGCGTTTTCCAGAATGTCAATATGGTAACTGCCATCCCCGCCGGACAGTGGAAATGTCTCATAGGAACCAACTGCCAAAGCGTAGGTATAGGTGGTCCCATCCGGCGCTGTAATCTGTACACGAATCTTTTCAATTCCTCCACTGTACTGAATCATAACATAACCTTCCGAAACGTTAGAGGCGTCAATAGAAACAATATCGTTTCCATATACGACGGCTCCGGAAGCGGTTGGAAGAAGATATTCATGAACTGTCGCCCGTTTTTCGCCAGTCGCATCCTTCTTCGCAGAAGAACCGGACGTTCTGGCGGAAGTATTCTCAGAGGATTTTACGGAACAACCAATCAAAAAGGGGACTGATAAAATAATGATGACAGACAGACAGGTTATAAGTAGTTTTTTGTGCATGTACAGCCTCCTTCCTTTTTATTTTCATCATTTTGCAATCATTTTTAGTATAACACAGTTTTTCTATATTGCAGTACTTTTTTAAACATTTTTTGATGAAGAGAATGTTAAATGTTACTGCTTAAATGTCGGCTGAATTTATCTGAAAAACTTCGGTATAGGGGAGGCACAAAACAACATATATATTGTAACAGAAAAAGAGTCAGGGATGGTAACAGTTCA
>CAOKJI010000394.1 GCA_948468495.1 uncultured Dorea sp.
CAAATACAAACCATCCTAAACTGCCATGCTTCTCAGGCCGTCTTTTCCACCCCCCCCCCGGCGGCGTGTGAACTGCAACTTATTTCATAAAACATATATAAAAAGATAAAAGTTACTCTGGTCAAGCGAAAAGGTTTGTGTTATACTTGTAAAACGAGTGTAATGAATGTGGTCTGCCAGCGGCGGCCCTCTTTGCATGTAGATTTGTAAGTAGACTATCTGTTCTTCTGCTACCGGGGAACAGGATAATAATAGGAGGAAATGGTAATGAGTTTACAGGTGGAAAAATTGGAGAAAAACATGGCGAAACTTACAATTGAAGTTCCGGCCGGTGATTTTGAAAAGGCGCTGCAGAGCGCTTATAATAAGCAGAAGAAGAAAATAAGTGTTCCTGGTTTCCGAAAGGGAAAAGTACCGCGTCAGATGGTGGAGAAGATGTACGGACCGGAGATTTTTTATGATGATGCGGCCAATGAGCTGATTCCGAAGGCATACGAGGAAGAAGTTAAGAATTCGGACTTGAATATTGTGTCGCGTCCGGTGATTGATATTGAGCAGATTCAGAAGGGCGAGGCATTCATCTTTACCGCGGAGGTTGCCTTAAAGCCAGAGGTTACTCTGGGCGAGTATAAGGGACTGGAAGTAGACGCAGTCTCTGTGGAGGTTACTCAGGAAGAAGTGGAAGAGAAGGTGAAGGAAGAAGCGGAGAAGAACGCAAGAACCATTACCGTAGAAGACCGCGGAGTTGAGAATGGCGACGACGTTATTCTGGACTTTGACGGTTATGTTGACGGCGAGGCATTTGAAGGCGGCAAGGGAGAGAATTATCCTCTGACGATTGGTTCCGGTTCCTTTATTCCGGGATTTGAAGAGCAGCTGGTTGGCGCGGAGCCGGAGAAAGAAATAGAAGTGAAGGTTACCTTCCCTGAGGACTATCATGCGGAAGAACTGAAGGGTAAGGATGCGGTATTTAAGTGTACCGTACATGAGATTAAGACGAAGGAGATTCCGGAGATTGACGATGAATTTGCATCTGAAGTTTCAGATTTTGATACTCTGGATGAATACAAAGAGGATTTAAAGGTTAAGCTGAAAGAGCAGAAGGAGAAAGACGCCAGAGAGCAGAAGGAAGATCAGGCGGTTGAGAAAGCGGTAGCGAATGCGTCTATGGAGATTCCGGATGCTATGATTGACGAGCAGGTTCGCATGATGGTGAATGAATTTGCCCAGAATCTGCAGTATCAGGGGCTTAGTCTTGAGCAGTACAGTCAGATTACAGGTATGACCAAAGAGAAGATGGAAGAAGAGATGCGTCCGCAGGCAGTGAAGCGCATTGAGAGCCGTCTTGTCTTGGAGGCGGTTGTAAAGGCGGAGAATATCGAAGTTTCCGAAGAGAAATTTGACGAAGAGATTAAGAAGATGGCTGAGAACTATCGTATGGAGGCCGATAAGTTAAGAGAACTTATGGGCGAGGAAGAATTGAAGAATATGAAGATGGATATTGCGGTTCAGGAGGCGATTACGCTGCTGGCGGATCATGCGGTAGAGAAGTAATTCTTTTTAAACAGAACGGCAGGTAAGCGGAACATATGCGGCAGCATGTGAGATTATTTAAGAAGCAGAGCAGGAGGCGTTTAGATGAGTTTAGTACCTTATGTTATTGAACAGACAAGTCGTGGAGAGCGTTCTTATGACATTTATTCCAGATTGTTAAAGGACAGGATTATCTTTCTGGGTGAAGAGGTTAGCGATGTGGCGGCTAATATTATTGTTGCCCAGCTGCTATTTTTAGAGGCTGAGGACCCGGAGAAGGATATTCATCTGTATATTAATAGTCCCGGAGGTTCCGTAACGGCAGGTCTTGCAATTTATGACACGATGCAGTATATTAAGTGCGACGTTGCTACCTATTGTATGGGAATGGCGGCTAGTATGGGGTCTTTCCTTCTGTCAGGAGGAAAGAAAGGCAAGCGTTTTGCGATGCCTAATTCCGAGATTATGATTCATCAGCCATCCGGAGGCGCCAGAGGACAGGCGACAGAGATTCAGATTGCTGCGGAGCATATTCTTCGGACCCGCGCCAGACTGAATCAGATTCTTTCCGATAATACAGGCCAGCCGTTAGAAGTGATTGAAGTCGATACGGAACGGGATAATTTCATGACGGCGGAAGAAGCGAAAGAATACGGTTTGATTGACGAGGTAATTACAAACCGCAGGTAGTCAGTGGTACGCCTGTACTGTATTGCGTAGTTCAGTACTAGTTTTTCATGCATAAGGCGCAGCCCGTTATACGGGCTGCGTTAAGTGGTTAGTAGCTTTATCATTTACGAGGCTGCGTGTAGGCGGAATATCACTTGATGAACTACGAATGTCCATTTTAGATGTAGTTTTATATAATTTGAGAGGAGAAAGTAATGGCAGGGAGAAGTGAAGATTATGTCAGATGTTCCTTCTGCAATAAATCTCAGGCACAGGTTCGTAAGCTGATTGCAGGTCCGGAAGGAGCATTTATCTGTGATGAATGTATTGAGGTCTGCACAGAGATATTGGAGGAAGAACTTGAGTATGAGGAGAGCGGCAATCCATTCGATGGGATTACGCTGTTTAAACCAGAGGAGATTAAGGCTTTTCTGGACGAATATGTGATTGGCCAGGAGCAGGCAAAGAAGGTTCTGTCTGTGGCTGTATACAACCATTATAAGAGAATTAAGGCCCAGAAAGATTTGGGAGTGGAGTTGAATAAGAGCAATATTCTGATGCTGGGACCGACCGGATGCGGCAAGACTCTTCTTGCCCAGTCTCTTGCAAGAATCCTGAATGTACCCTTTGCGATTGCAGACGCAACGGCGCTGACGGAAGCGGGTTATGTGGGAGAAGATGTGGAGAATATTCTGCTTAAGATTATCCAGGCTGCAGACGGGGATATTGAGCGGGCGGAATATGGCATCATTTATATTGATGAGATAGATAAGATTACCAGGAAGTCTGAGAATCCGTCGATTACAAGGGATGTTTCAGGTGAAGGCGTTCAGCAGGCGCTGCTTAAGATTCTGGAAGGAACCATAGCAAGCGTACCGCCCCAGGGCGGAAGAAAGCATCCCCATCAGGAACTGATTCAAATTGACACGACGAATATTCTGTTTATCTGCGGAGGAGCCTTTGAGGGGCTG
>CAOKJI010000395.1 GCA_948468495.1 uncultured Dorea sp.
CCCTTGCTCCCGTATTTTTCTTAATAGCCTTCTCAGCAATAGCGTGAAGAGAATCATCATTAAACTCCAGCTTCACTTCATCCAGCGCCAAAAGCTTCTGATACTGCTTAAGAATTGCATTCTTCGGCTCCTTCAGTATCTTTACCAGCATCTCTTCATCCAGTCCCTGCAGCGTAAAGACAATGGGAAGTCTTCCCAAAAATTCCGGAATCATTCCGAAATTCCGCAAATCTTCGATAGTTACCTTCTCTAGAATCTTCTTATCCTTGTCATATTTATCTTTCAGCTCCGCATTAAAACCAATCGCCGCCTGTTTGGTCAGACGTTCCTTAATGATTTTATCCAAATCCGGAAATGCGCCTCCGCAGATAAACAGAATATTCCTGGTATTCACTGTCGTAAGCGGAACCATGGCATTCTTACTGTTGGCTCCCACCGGAACCTCCACTTCGCTGCCCTCTAAGAGCTTTAACATTCCCTGCTGTACAGATTCTCCGCTTACGTCCCGCTGATTGGTATTCTTCTTCTTGGCAATCTTATCGATTTCATCTATAAAAATAATTCCCCTCTCTGCTTTCTCCACATCGTTATCTGCAGCCGCGAGAAGTTTTGATACAACGCTCTCGATATCATCCCCGATATATCCTGCTTCGGTCAGGGACGTCGCATCGGTTATTGCAAGAGGCACATCCAGAAGTCTTGCCAGCGTTTTAACTAAGTAGGTCTTTCCACAACCGGTCGGTCCGAGCATCAGCATATTCGACTTTTCAATCTCAATATCGTCCATGGTATCTGTTGCCACACGTTTATAATGATTATAAACGGCAACCGACATGGCCTTCTTGGCATACTCCTGCCCCACCACAAAATCGTCCAGTTTCGCCTTAATCTTATGGGGCGCCGGAATATCCTTAATATTCAGTGCGGGCTCCTGTTCTTCCTTCTCCTTCTTTTTCTTCAGCTTCTGCCTCTTCGGTACCGTCTTCTCCATATCGCTGACACTGAATATCTGCATTCCCGGAATGTTCATAAGCTGACTGTAATCAAACTGCCCGTTGGACATGATATCAAAACTCTTCTGCATACAGTCCTGACACACGCAGATATTATTGGGGAGATCCATCATCTTACCGGCTACACTCTCCGGCCGCCGGCAGATAAAGCACACCTTCTCATATTCGTCTTCCTGTTCTTTATCCTCTACTACAACCTCCCCGTCTTCCACCTTCTCGACTTCTGTTTCATTTACATGATCTTTTTCTGACATGATTCTTCCTTCTTCCCTTTTTCTCAAAAGATTATATTCTCAGAACGACTTCCGGCATTTTCCCAGATAATACCTGCCTGCTCTAAGACCGCTCTTCTATCATACTAAGAAATTCTTCTTCGGATATGATTGGAATTCCAAGCTCTTTTGCTTTCTTATTCTTAGACGAAGCTGATTTGGTATTGTTATTAATCAAATAATCGGTCTTTGAAGAGACGCTTCCGGTCACCTTGCCTCCCTTCGCCTCAATCAAGGCTTTCACTTCATTGCGGTTGGCAAAATGCTGAACGTTTCCGGTAATTACAAAGCTTTTCCCCTCAAAGATTAGCTCTTCGCCGGTACTTTTCTCCTCCGGGATATGCAGCTCCTCAAGAAGTTCTTCATACGCCCCCCGGCGCCCGGCATCTGCAAAATAATCCACATAGCTTTTTGCAATCACGCCGCCCACACCGTCAATGGCGCTCAGTTCTTCTTCCGTAAGACGCGCAAGTTTCTCCCTATCGTACCCCGTCTCTTTGCAAATCAGCTTCGCATTGGCAAGACCGATATTTGCAATTCCAAGTCCGTAAAGAAGCCTTGGCAGCGTCGTCTCTCTGGCCTTCTCTATACTATGAATCAGATTCTGATAAGACTTCTCTCCAAAACCTTCCATCGTCTGAATCTCTTCCTGATAGCGGTCAAGATGAAACAAATCCGTATAGCTGTGAATAAAGCCTCTTGCTATAAACTTCTCCAGAGTTGCTTCCGACAAGCCGTCTATGTTCAGCGCATTCCTGCTGACAAATAAAGCATAAGACTTTAACTGCTTCGCCTGACAGGAGGGATTCACACAATACAGCGCTTTCGCGTTGCTGACCTTACGTATCTCCGTAGGTCCCCCACACACCGGGCAAATCTCAGGGATATCCTTCACTCCGCTTCTTGTCAGATTACGGGCAATCTGCGGAATAATCATATTCGCTTTGTAGACTTCAAGCTCATCTCCGACGCCCAGTTCAAGCTCCTCCATAATGCTGATATTGTGAACGCTGGCCCGGCTTACCGTAGTCCCCTCAAGCTCCACCGGCTCAAATATCGCAACCGGATTAATCAGACCGGTCCTTGACGGGCTCCATTCAATCTCCTGCAAAACGGTTCTGCTGGTCTCATCCGCCCATTTAAAAGCAATCGAATCTCTCGGAAATTTAGAAGTACGGCCTAGTGATAAACCATACTCTATATCATCATATACTATCACAAGTCCGTCGGATGGAAAATCATTTGCGGCTATTTTTTCTGAAAATTTAATAACTTCCCGTTCAATGGAATCCCCGTCAGCCATATGGTGTTCCACCATCTCAAATCCCTGTTTTTCCAGCCAGTCAAGCTGGTATGCTCTAGAGTTATGAAAATCCACATTCTCTGCTTTCACAAGTGAAAATGCATAAAATCTTACATTTCTTTTAGCTGTCACTTCATTATTCAGCTGCCTTACAGAGCCGCTGCATAAATTTCTGGGATTCTTATACTTCGCATCAACTTCCGCAATCTCGGCATTGATTTTCTCAAAATCCCTGTATCCGATAATCGCTTCGCCCCTGAGAATCAACTCCCCCTGATAGGGAATCTGCAAAGGAATATTTTTAAATACCCGGGCATTATTCGTAATAACCTCCCCGACTTCCCCATTCCCTCTGGTAACTGCTTTCGCAAGCTCACCATTCCGATAAGTCAGGACAATGGTCAGTCCGTCCAGCTTCCAGGAAACCACCACCTTCTGACTGCCGGCAAATTCTTCCAAGCCCTCTGTCTCTTTGGTTTTATCCAGCGAGAGCATCGGACTCTCATGCCGTTCCTTGGGAAGTTCGCTAAGCACCTCGTATCCCACATTGACCGTAGGACTGCCCGCAAGCGTAAC
>CAOKJI010000396.1 GCA_948468495.1 uncultured Dorea sp.
ACGCAGAATCTCTTATATATAATCTTCAAAGAATCTGTAATATGACGCTTCATAAGCTGCTCCCAGGCAAAGATTACCATCTGTTCCCGGTAGCTGATATACAAATCGCTGGCATACTCTTCATACGTAATCAGATTGGCATAAAGCAGCGCCGCCTTCTTATAATTCAGCGTATTTCCATGCATAAAATAAAGGAAAATCGATCTGGGAAGGGCCTCTCTTACATATTCTTCCTCGATAGTCGACATATAATATTCATAAAGTCTTGCAATCTTAAGCTCCGCATCCACCGCCCTCTGATACCACACAAAATACCGTTTATCCAGCTTATTCCCCTTAATCAACAGGGTACAGATTGTATTCAGAATCATTGGCTCCGGATACATACCATATATCCGCTCCAGAATACGAAACAGAAAAAGACTGTAGCTTTTGCGCTGACTCGCGAGATTTGACACATAAAGCGCAAATTCTCTCGGCATCAGCCGGTACTTGGACGCAAAATTCAGCACCATCAGCTCAAACTGCCCCAATTTCTTCAGGAGCATATTCCTGTCTTTATAGCACTCGAACGCCTGTAGGAGAAATAGCACCTCATTCGTCTGGTAATTATAGTAATGCTGCTCCAGCGCCCGAAGCCTTCGATTACTGTCGCGATACTGGGGATCAATTTCCAAAAGCATCAAAAGCAGCAGAGTCGAATCCTGATGCCGCATATAAATCTTCCCAACCTCATCCACTACCCTGCTCATATGGCTGCCTGCGCCCCGCACCAGAGCCGTCAGATACAGATAATATGCATTGCTTATGGGGTCTTTGCCGATGGCAAACCGATTATAATTATAGTTCTCCAGAATCCACTTCGCTTCCTCAACTCTCCGGCCCCGAAGATAGACATGAGCCTGAAACAACTGAAGGAACTCGTCCATGGGATCATGCTGGCGCATCTTCTTAACCTTCTCTACCGCGCTGTCCACCCACTGATTCAGCTCCATGCGGCCGCCCATACAGGAGACATACTCTTTCACCACCTGCGCCATCATAAATTCAATCTCCCGCCGGTCCTCATTCATGCTGACATTCTGAATCACTTCCACATCATATGGCAGTATCTCATAGGGCGTTACCAGAAGCACCTTACCAAAGTTACGCCCCGCATGCAGTCTGTCCGGATTCACCAAAAAGTCTACCTGATAGACATTTCCCACAAAATCGTCGGTAGAGAGGCGGGTCCGTCCCACAGACAGAAATTCTCCCTCCGTCTTTACTTCAATCGGCATATATCCCCAGGTATTCTTAATAATCGTCACCATACCCTTGGTGACTTCTTTGATATCCTCAAAAAACATACCCTCGCCCGGAAGAGTCAGGAAGATACACTCCTTCTGTTTAATACCCACAAGAAACTCTTCCATGGCCTGTTCCCCCAGAGACCACTTCCTCATATTATCATATAAATAGAAGGTTCTTGGATTCTCGTACTTCAATACCTCATAAAACTCTCTGGAGCGGAATAACTTCTGTGCCTCTACAAAATCCCGAATAGCAAGTCTCTTGAAATCGTCCGTATTCTGAACCTTGCCGTAACTTGTCATAACATAAGGCTTTTCGATAATTGCAGTAAATGGAATCCGGTATTCTCCTCCGGTGCAGACAACCGTAAAGTCGCCTTTCTCCACATGTCCGGGAAGCAGTCCCCTTCCGTCATACTCGAAATCAACCTTAACAGGATTCCCCTCAAACCCCTGATCAATGCAGCGCATACGATAGGAAGACGGATATACGAGTCCCCTGATAGACCCCTCTGCCCGGTTCTTCACAGAAAAACTTCCCCGGTATACCTCACCTTCCCCAATGGTAAGAATCAGGCTTGTCTCTGGAAAGACAACCTCAGGCTTTTGCACCTGAAAGTCCCCTTTTGAAAACTTTTTGATTTTATTTTTCAAGCCATTCACCTCTTTAGCATTGCATTTTATTTTAAACACACTATAATAAATTATAGCATTATTGTATGAAGTATGTAAATGGTCAAAGCACAAAATATAGGAGAATTATATGTCAGACAAAATGAACCTGCAGAAACGCCCCGCATTCCATGGAAGTGATATTGAACAAATCGAACGCTGCTACGGTATCCCTAAGGAATCGATTATCCGGTTTGGAGCCAACGTAAATCCTCTCGGGCTGTCGGCTTCGCTCCGCGAGAAGCTTGCCGCCAGCCTGGATGTGATTACCCGTTATCCGGACCGGGATTACAAAAGCCTTAGGAAAATAATTGCCGAATACTGTCATGCCGATATGAACTATGTGGTAACCGGCAACGGCTCTACCGAATTGATTTCCCTGCTTATCAGCCAAAGGAACGCCCGCCACGCATTGGTAATCGGCCCCACCTACTCCGAATACGAACGGGAACTGTCCCTTACCGGAGGCCGAATCTCCAACTATTATTTAAAAGAGCCAGAAGACTTCAGACTGGATATAGATGATTTGAGTAAATCACTGGAACAAGGCGTAGACTTTCTGATTCTCTGCAATCCCAACAATCCAACTTCTTCCGCTCTAAATCAGGAGGAGTTAAAATCTGTACTGGATGAATGCAGACAGCGGAATATTTTCGTCATGATTGACGAGACTTATGTGGAATTCGCACCTTCTATAGAGGAGATTACCGCCATGCCTCTGGTTCCTGATTACGACAACCTGATGGTCATTCGCGGCGTATCCAAGTTCTTCGCCGCCCCGGGGCTCCGCTTAGGTTACGGTGTTACCAGCAATCAGGAATTTCTCACCACCCTAAAGAAACATCAGAACCCATGGAGCTTAAACAGTATCGGCGCCTATGCCGGCGAACTGATGCTTCAGGATACCGCTTATATCTTAGAGACCAGACAGTTGATTTCATCCGAGCGCGAACGGTGCCTGCGCACCTTGAAAAAATTCCGCTATGCAAAGACCTACCCTTCTTACGGTAACTTTATTCTGGTTAAAATCTGCAAAGAAGAGCTGGACTCCTTCATGATATTTGAACATGCTATTCGGCAGGGACTCATGATTCGGGACTGCTCCTCCTTCGCAGGGCTCCCGGGAGAATACGTCCGGTTCTGTATTATGAAACCGGAAGACAACACGAGACTGCTTGGGTGCCTGGGAGAATTGCTT
>CAOKJI010000397.1 GCA_948468495.1 uncultured Dorea sp.
GGAGCCGGAGGAGATTCCGGAGCCGGAACTGGATGCGCTGCCAGTAGTATTTGTCTCGAGTAATAAGATGCGGGCTTGGATTATGGTATTTCCTCCGGTGGGACAGGGAAGAGATGCTGATGAAGAGATGCTTATGAGAGCGCTGCAGGAAAAGGGCGTTACTTTTGGTGTGAAGGAAGAACGGCTGAGAGAGTCTCTGAAGAGGCCAGAGAGATATTTCCATCTAATCCAGGCGGCAGAGGGAAGAGATGTGGTTCAGGGAGAAGACGGTTATATCATAGATTATTTTTCGCGTATTGATAAGAGGCAGATAGAGGTAGATGAGCATGGCCGGGTGGACTATGCGTCGCTGAACCTGGTTCAGAGCGCGGCTGAGGGAGATGTGATCTGTGAGGCTGTGCCTCCTACGAAGGCGGTTCCTGGAAGGACAGTTCTGGATCAGGAGATACCGGGAAGAGACGGGAAAGCAGCGACGCTTCCCAAGGGACGGAACACAGAGATTAGTGAAGACGGAAGTAAGCTGCTGGCGTCTGCTTCGGGACGTCTGGAGTACAGCGGACGGAGTTTTCAGATTAAATCAATGCTGGACATTGAAGGAAATGTGGATTATTCTACAGGGAATATTAATTTCTTAGGAGACGTGCATATCCGCGGGGATGTATGCAGCGGCTTTTCCGTTCGTTCTGTGGGGAATATTACGGTGGACGGCGTAGTAGAAGCCGGTACGGTTGAGGCCGGAGGAGATCTGATTGTTGCGAAGGGAATTATTGGCGATAAGGAAGCGATTGTCCGTTCCCACCATAATATCTATACCAAATATCTGGATAATGGGATTGTTCATGTAAGAGAGAATCTGTATACGGATAGTATTCTGCACAGTGAAGTATATTGTGACGGCGAGGTTCAGGTAGTTTCCGGCCGGGGGACTATTGTAGGCGGAACAGTCCGGGCGGCCGTAGGAATCAATGCGAAGATTGTCGGGAACCGCTCTGAGAGTACGACGAATGTCATGCTTGGGGGACAGCCCTGCGCAGACTTTGAGCGTGAATTGCTTTTGGAAAATATTGAAGATTTGGAGGAGGAGATGGAGGCGTTAGAGCGTCAGCCGGAGAGCCCTGCAAGAACGAAACGTATGAATAAGGTTCGGCTGGATTTATCAGTAGATAAGATGAAGCTTGGACAGTTTAATAAGGATATGGAAAAGGCGGAGAAAAAGCAGGAAGCCCAGGGCAAAAGCAGGTTAAAATGTGGAATTGCTTATCCGGGAACTGTGCTGACAATTGGAAATGAGACGCTTCATCTGACACAGGAAACCAGCTCTTGCGACGGAAGACTGGTGAACGGGGAGATTAAATTATTATAGTATTGATTGACTGCAGGTGAAAAGAAGGGAGATTTATGTGAATACTGTAATGATTCAGGAGGAGTTAAGAGAGAGTTTTGACCGGATTATGCGGGAAGTAACGCAGTGGGCGGCGGGAATATGCCTGTATCGGGGGGATAGCGCCCCCGCAGGAGATTTGTGTACGGTTTACGCTGTATTTGAGCGTGGATTTCAAACGAGCGTGTCTTTTTGTGCGGAAGCATCGTTATTTATGAGGCTGACCCGCTATATGCTGCAGGCGGAAGAGCTGACATTTCAGGATGTGGAAGATTCTTCAAAAGAGTTTTTCAATATTCTGTGCGGGTACATTGCCGCCCAAATGTATCAAATGACGAAGGTTCCGCTGCGCTTCGGGATACCTGTTTTTTATCCGGGACGTTATGTACCGGAGGGGTATGGGGAGGATTTTGTTATCTGCTATACGAGTGATAGAAATGAGAACGCGCAGTTGATTTATCATACTCCCCAAATGTAGTATAAAGGCGGTAATATTTGGACGAAAGGAGGAGTCTTATATGGGAAAACGAATTATGGTTGTGGATGATTCCAGAGTAATTGAGATACAGATGGCGAAGCTTTTAGAGGAAACAGAGTATGAAGTTGCAGCCTACTGTAAGAGCGGCGAGGAGGCTCTCGCCAGATATGGGGAGGTACTGCCGGATTTGGTAACAATGGATATCATTATGCCTGGTATGGACGGTTTAGAGGCAGCAGAGGCTATTCTGGAAGATTATCCGGACGCAAGGATTGTGATGGTGTCTTCATTGGCATATGACGATACGATTCATGAAGCGAAAGAGATTGGGGCTAAGAACTTTGTCTATAAACCGCTTGATAGAAAACAATTGCTGGATGCATTTGAGAAGGCGTTAGCGTAAAATGAACGAGAGAGAGGAATAGAATTTGAAATTTGTTTCATGGAATGTGAATGGAATCCGCGCCTGTGTGCAGAAAGGATTTATGGAAGTATTTCAGGAACTGGATGCGGATATTTTCTGCATTCAGGAGAGTAAGATGCAGGCTGGACAGCTTGAGCTTGAACTGCCGGGATATTATCAGTACTGGAATTATGCCGTTAAGAAAGGGTATTCGGGGACTGCTATATTCAGTAAAATGGAGCCTTTAAGCGTAACCTGCGGAATGGGCATAGAAGAACATGATCAGGAGGGACGGGTAATTACGCTGGAATTTGCGGACTATTACTTTGTCACGGTGTATACTCCAAATTCTCAGAATGAACTGGCAAGGCTCTCTTACCGTATGCAGTGGGAGACGGATTTTCTAAAATATTTAAAAGTGTTAGAAGAGAAAAAGCCGGTGATATTCTGCGGGGATTTGAATGTGGCTCACAAAGAGATTGATTTGAAGAATCCCAAAACCAATCGAAAGAATGCAGGATTTACCGATGAAGAGCGGGGAAAGTTCACAGAACTTCTTGAAGCGGGATTTATTGACACATTCCGGTATTTTTATCCGGATGCAGAAGGGATTTATTCCTGGTGGTCTTACAGATTCAGCGCCAGGGCGAAGAATGCTGGGTGGCGCATAGATTATTTCTGTGTATCGGAATGCTTAAAAGACAGACTTCAGGACGCGCAGATTCTGACGGATATTATGGGTTCGGATCATTGTCCGGTGGTACTGGAGATGTGGTGAGATGAGGATTGAGAGAGAATATACGGCGGCGCTGGTCATTGATTTTCAGGAGAAGCTTGTTCCGGCGATTGCCGGTCATGAGGAACTGATGGAGCGGGTGCGGATACTGCTGAA
>CAOKJI010000398.1 GCA_948468495.1 uncultured Dorea sp.
TGAAAATATTCGGCAGGAAGGTAAGGATACCGCCCACGCCGGAGATAATTCCGTCTACCACAAGAGAAGTAATCATATCTCCTGCATGGAGGGCCGCCATTGCGCCGGCGGCGAGCTCAGAGAAAGCTTCCAGAGCGATTTCAAAATAACCTTTCAGGAAATCTCCTACGAAAAAAGTCAGAAAGAAAACCAGCGCCATAATTGCAAGGAAGATAGGAAGCCCGGTGTATTTGCCGGTAAGATACCTGTCAATACGGTCGGTCCGCTCTTCCTTAGTGGATTTATTAACCAGTGTTTCGGAGATAATCTCTTCAATAAAGTCGTATTTCTGGTTGATGATTTCCTTCTCGTAACTTCGGTCTAATATATCAGAAATATCCATAGGCCAGGAGTCTTTTACAGACGAATCTTTTTCCAAATACTTAATAGCAAGCCAGCGTTTGTTGGTAAAGTCCGGGTATGTACTGGTAATGCGTTCCATTAACAAATCAATCTTATCCTCGATGGAATCCTGATAAACCATGGCGTATTCTTCGTGATGATTGTGCTTGTGCCGGACGCTTCTTCCGGTGTGGTGGTGATGAATTAGCGGACCCTGACTGCCGTAGGTGTGATGATGGGCAACTGCATGCATCAGAATCGAAAGCCCGGTCTTTTTTCTTGCGGAAACAGGAATGACTGGAATCCCCAGCATCTCGGGAAGACGGTGTAAGTCGATTTCCATGCCCCGCTCTTCCACAATATCCATCATATTCAGGGCCAGAATCACAGGCTTGCCCAGCTCGATGAGCTGGAGAGTCAGATAGAGATTGCGCTCTAAGCTGGAGGCGTCCGCCACATCGACGATAACATCTACCTCATCGCTTAAGATACATTCTCTGGATACCTTTTCTTCCATCGTATAGGAGGAAAGACTGTAGATGCCCGGAAGGTCAATCAGATTGTATTCTTCTCCTTCATAGGTAGTCCGTCCCTCTTTCTTTTCCACCGTAACGCCCGGCCAGTTGGCAACCTTTAGGTTGGCGCCGGTATACGCGTTAAACAGAGTTGTTTTTCCGCAATTAGGATTCCCGATAAATCCTACGTTAATCGTTTTGCTCATCTGTCCATACCTCCCCGATTTCAATATTGTCAGCAATCCGCTTGCCAAGTGCAAACCGGGTGCCTCGGAATCTCGCAGTGAGTGCTCCTTTTTTTTCGTTATTAAGAATCGTAATCAAGCTCCCTTCCGTAAGGCCGAGAGCCTCTAGGCGCCGTTCTAACTGCGGCTCTATATGAATGGACAGAACCTTGTATGTGTGATGATTTTTTCCTTCTTTTAAAACCATAATAAGACCTCGCTGTATTATTTCTACCGGAAAAGTATAGCATTATTTGACGAATTTTACAATCTGACATATAATGTTTCATGATATACGGAGGTTGATAAGATGGAATGGTATTATTTGGCTGCATTTTTCTTTATATATGGAATATTAGGCTGGTGTGTGGAAGTGGCTTACGCGGCGGTAAAAGAGGGAATATTTGTAAACAGAGGATTTTTAAATGGTCCAATCTGTCCGATTTACGGTGTGGGCGTAGTATCGGTGATTTATTGTCTGAGTGAAATAAAAGGGAATATAGCGGTGTTGTATGCGGCGTCTGTTGTGCTTGTAACGGTAATCGAAGGGCTTACCGGACTGGTGATGGACAGGCTGTTTCATCATAAATGGTGGGATTATTCCAATCAGCCGCTGAATATCGGCGGATATGTATGTCTGGTATTTTCGTTGATTTGGGGTGTTTTCTGTGTGTTTATTATGAAGGTTTTTCAGCCTGTGGTCAGAGGTATCGTGATACATATTCCATTTATAGTCGGAATGATGATTCTGATTGTGTGCATGATTGGAATGACAGCGGATGTGTATGTAACGTCGACGGCAATTTTTAAACTGAACAGGAAACTGGAAGCGATGAATAAGATTGCCGCGGAACTGCATGAATTGTCGGACAGGATGGGAGAGAATATTTACGAGAATGTAAAGGAAGGAATGGAGAGAGAAGAGCGGCTTAAGGACAGGGCTAAATCTGTAAAAGAGGCCGGCAGAGAGCTGAAAGAGGAATATGATGCAGAAATACACGCGCATTACGAAGAAATACTGGCGAAAAAAGAAGACGTGCGCGTACGTTATGAAGAAATGCTGGCGAAAAGAGAAGAACTTAAGGAACGCTATGAAAAGATGCTTCGGGAAAGAGGAGCAGTGGGCGAACGTCTGATGCGGGCGTTTCCGAATATGGAATCAAGAAAACATAAGGATATTCTCCGGGAATTAAAGGAAAGTATCAGAACAAAGCGGAAATGATTCCCGTCTGTGCGGCCCGGAGCTGCCTGCCGGAAACAGGACGCTTTGTCAGGCAATGCTGGGCAACACTCCGATGAACTAACTGCTAACTTCGGCTAGAATGCGCAGGAATGCCTGCGCATCCAAGTCTGCGTAAGCAGTGGATTTCATCTCCGTTAAAAGCGCCCTCTTATGCATTGTCCGACAAAGCGTCCTGTTTCCGGCAGGCAGCTCTGGGCCGCACAGGTGGAAAGTTTTTATAATTCTGTAATTCCTAAAATATATTGGTATGCAAATTCAATTCCGTCACAAGTCAGCTTTTCACACATATGCGGCGGGTCGCTTTCTGAAAAACCAGTGGGACGTAATTCAAGGCAGCGCAGCGAACCAAACCTTCTGTCAAAGGCATCTGCAAAATTATAACAGGCAGATACGATTTCATCTTCTGTCTTTCCCTGAATATGAAGATAAATACCTATAAACATCAGCGCCCCTTCCACCAACCCACACTGCGCCCTATATCCGCCCGCGCCATGCAATCCAATTGCAGACCAGAGCGTTTGAGGTTCAACTCTGGTTTCAAATATTTCGCTCAGACAAATAATTGCTGTCCTCGCACAATTTATATCTTCGTTCCAGTACAATTCATGTACCCGGTTTTTTATATATTCTTTCATTATGTTATTCTCCTTGAATCCCGATTCCTCTAAGAGTTTCGCAGACACGCTTCAGCGCATCAATGTGACATTCTGAAAACTCCGGCACAGACACAACTGTATTATACCGGAATATTCTGCTGCGGACAAGCGCATTTATAAGCACAGTGATTCCC
>CAOKJI010000399.1 GCA_948468495.1 uncultured Dorea sp.
TACGGCGTTCTCTGCTTTGGCATGGGACTGACGCTGCGGGAGGGGAACCGGGAATACTTTTATCAACAGCTTGACCATCTGTTTCCCGGGCTGAAGGAACAGTATATTCGGATTTACGGGAATCAGTATGGGATTGAGAGTCCGCGCAGTTCTGAATTAATGAAGCTGTTCCATGATACATGTGAAAATCATGGAATCTTACATAACAATGAACAGATTTTCTCCTATCTTTCGGAATTTCCGGAAGAAAGAGAAAAACAGTTAACGCTTTGGGAGCTATTTTCAAACACGCTCTAAGGCAGTTCCAATAGTCTGTAATGTGCATTCTGCCAGTAAGGTTATTCCTTAGACGGATATTCTCTGACTGCGATTCCTTCTATCGGGTAATTCCGGTCAAAGCAGGCTTTGCAGAGGGGCAGACCATTTACCGCCGGGGACAGGTCCTCCACCCGCATATACCCCAGAGAATCGGCGCCAATCATCCGGCAGATACCGGCTGTGTTGTGGGAGGCGGCTAGAAGCTGGCTTCCGGAAGGCACGTCCGTACCAAAATAGCAGGGATACAAAAAGGGAGGAGAACTAATCCGCACATGTACTTTGCCTGCGCCTGCCTGTTTGAGCAGACGAATCAGGTTGGAGATGGTGGTGCCCCGAACGATGGAATCGTCTACCAGTACGATATCCTTCCCTCTTACAGAGTCCGGGAGCACGCTTAATTTCAGCCGTACGCTGGATTCCCGCTCTTTCTGGGTGGGCTTAATAAAAGTTCTTCCTACGTAACTGTTCTTGTAAAAGGCGCGCCCGAAGGGCAGGCCCGCGGCTTCGGCGTAACCTTCTGCCGCGGTAATCCCGGAATCCGGCACTCCGGTGACAAGATCCGCTTTTGCCGGATATGCTTTTGCCAGAGCCGCCCCTGCATGTTTTCTTGACTCATAGACGGAGACGCCGTCTATGACGCTGTCGAGTCTGGCAAAATAAATATATTCAAAAGCGCAGTGGGCGTGGGGCGTCTGATACATGTCCAGATTGGAGGAAAGTCCCTTTGGGGAAATGGTGACAATCTCGCCGGGGCGGATATCCCGTAAAAATTCAGCTCCGATGGCTGTCAGGGCGCAGCTTTCCGAGGCAATGATATAGGAATCTTCCTGTTTTCCAAGACAAAGAGGCTTTAACCCCAGAGGGTCCCGCACACCTATCAGTTTGCGGGGGCTGGCAATGACCAATCCGTAGGCTCCTTTGAGCCGGAAGGCGGTCTTTGCAATGGCTTCTTCTACAGAATGGGTATGTACCCTTGCTCTCGCGATTTCATAGGCAATGATTTCAGAATCGGTTGTGGTCTGGAAAATCGCGCCGGTTCTTGCGAGTTCTTCCCGCAGCTCTTCCGTATTTACCAGATTCCCATTGTGGGCCAGGGCCAGCGTTCCCTTGATGTAGTTCAGTACGAGGGGCTGTGCATTGCTTGCGGTAGCGGCGCCTGTGGTGGAATAGCGGACGTGGCCGATTCCCAGGTTCCCGTGAAGAGCCTGAATCGTCGTTTCTTTAAACACTTCGCTGACCAGTCCCATGCCTTTGCGTACGTTCATATTTCCTTTGGGGCCTTTGGTGTCAAATACCGCAATCCCGCAGGATTCCTGTCCCCTGTGCTGGAGGGAGCACAGTCCGTAATAAATCGAAGTGGCGGCGTCTTCCCCATGGGGGTTATAGATGCCGAATACGCCGCATTCTTCGTGGATTCGTTCGTCCTGACTGATAGTATACATTAGGTAAAGTCTCCTTTTTGTGTGGGATGAATGGATTCATATGGAATTTACAAGGAATACTATGCTTCTCAGGGGCGGCATTGTAGTTTCCTGCAGAGAATCCGAACAAAAAAGACGCTTCGGGTATCCCCAAAGCGCCTTTGCTTATGCTCAGTAGTATACTCTTTTTTTTATGAATGTCAATAAAGAATGTCAATCACTTTAATTTTGGTTTGACAAAATAATCGGAAAGAGTCATAATACTGTTATGAAAAAGCTGACAAAGGAGTCAGAAGCCTGAGAGGGGTTTCTGTCTCCTTTTTCCTTTTCCTTACATTAGGAAAGTGCTTCCGAATGTAATAAATAGGGAGGAGCAGCTATACGCAGAGGGAAAACGGAGGAAGGAATATGACGGTAAAATACGTATTTGTTACCGGAGGAGTAGTCTCCGGTCTGGGAAAAGGAATAACGGCAGCGTCGCTGGGAAGGCTTTTAAAAGCAAGGGGATATCAGGTTACCATGCAGAAATTTGACCCTTACATCAATGTGGACCCAGGGACAATGAACCCGATTCAGCATGGAGAAGTCTTTGTGACAGATGACGGTACGGAGACAGATTTGGATTTGGGACATTATGAACGGTTTATTGATGAATGTCTGGACAAAAATTCCAATGTTACGACGGGAAAGATTTACTGGTCGGTGCTTCAAAAAGAAAGGCGGGGAGACTACGGCGGCGGAACGGTTCAGATAATTCCTCATATTACCAATGAGATTAAGAGCAGATTCTACCATGGTAAATCGCGGGATGAAGACCGGATTGCTATTATAGAGGTAGGAGGGACTGTGGGCGATATTGAGAGTCAGCCTTTTTTGGAGGCGATTCGTCAGTTTCAGCATGAGGTGGGGCATGAGAATGCGATTCTAATTCATGTGACTCTGATTCCTTATCTGAAAGCCAGCGGGGAGTTAAAGAGCAAGCCGACCCAGCAGAGCGTAAAGGAACTCCAGGCTATGGGATTGTGGCCGGACATTCTGGTATGCAGGAGCGAACATAGGATTCCCCGGGAGCTTCGCGCTAAGATTGCGCTGTTCTGTAATGTGCAGGAGGCTCATGTGCTGCAGAATCTGGATGTGGAATATCTCTATGAGGCGCCTCTCGCCATGGAGAGAGAACAGCTTGCAAAGGTGGTATGCGAATCTTTGCATCTGCCATGCCCGGAGCCGGACCTGACCGACTGGAAAGAGATGGTACATCATTTAAAGAATCCGAAAACAGAGGTGGAGATTGCGATTGTGGGGAAATACATCCAGCTCCACGATGCTTATCTGAGCGTGGTGGAAGCATTGAAGCATGGAGGAATTGCGTCCAGGGCGAACGTGAAGATTCGTTGGGTTGATTCCGAA
>CAOKJI010000400.1 GCA_948468495.1 uncultured Dorea sp.
AGATGTACTCACAAAACTTAAATCAGATTATAATTGTGAGAGAATCACGATACAAACCGGCGGTACATTAAATGGATTATTCCTTCGGGAAAAGCTGATAGATTATATTGATATTGTCGTAGCGCCTGTATTAATTGGCGGTAAAGATACATCCACTTTAATTGATGGAAAATCCATATTTTCAGAAAGCGAATTATCAAAATTGGGTGTGTTGAAACTGCAAGAATGTGTAATTTTGGAGAACTCATATCTTCGATTACGCTATAAGGTAATTCACTGACAAATTTTCGCAAAACCAGACCTTGGAAATCATAAGCCGGAAGCAAAGTACCGGCTACCACCAGTTAACTTCTGCTAATATAATTACTGATTGGAAATTCCAGAATCATCCGGGTCCCTCTGCCGTATTCGGATTCCGCCCGAAGCCCGATTCCAAGCTTATCGCACAGTTTCCGGCACAGATACAGTCCCATCCCGGTGGAGCGTTCATGGTCTCTTCCGTTGCTTCCGGTAAATCCTTTTTCAAAAATCCGGGAAAGCTCTTCCGGAAGGATTCCCACCCCATTGTCCCCCAGTATCAGAAGGACTCCGTCCTTGTTTCGCTCTGTATTTATGTGAAATACCGGATGGCTGCTCTTATATTTTACACTGTTAAGAAGCATCTGGTTTAAGATAAATCCAATCCATTTCCGGTCTGTATAAACATGCTCTTTGCAATTCACCTCTGCTCTTACCCGGTTCTGAATCATGAGCAGCCGGTTTTTCTCAAGCGCCTCATACACAACTTCCGCAAGGTCTGTCTCCTGAATCAGATAATCCTTCCAGACCTGTTCTGACCTGGCATAGTAGAGAACCATATCCACATAATTCTCCAGCCTCTGATTCTCCAGCGCGATGGTTTGCAGCGCCTCCTTTGCCCCGGCCTGTTTCCGGCCGTTTGCACAGACCAGCCCAATGCTTGTAATCGGCGCCTTCGCTTCGTGGACCCAGCTTTCAATATATTCCTTATATGCCTTCTGCGCCTCCTCAATCTGACGAATCCGCTCAATAACCGACTTGTTAGAACGGCAAATCATTTCCCGGTACAATCTGTCTTCCAACCGAAAAGAATCCGGAAGAAGCTCGCCCAGAAGATATCTCTGGTCAGCCTTCTCCAAAATCTCTTCTGCTTCCCGGAAATATCCCCGTCTCTGAATATAGACCGTGCACAGCCAAGCCGTAAGTATCAGCGCCCAGAATATCAGAAGCAGCGCGGCAGCAGCCATCCCATAACCTGTCAGCCTTAGAAATACCGTAAGCAGACACATACACACAATGTGAAGGAGCAGCGTCAGAAACCGGTCCTTCAAAAAATTTTTAACTGTCATACCCGGTACCCCATTCCTCTTTTTGTCTCAATCAAATCACTGACGCCGATATTCTTAAGCTTTTCACGTATTCTGGTCACATGAACGCTCAAAGTATTATCATCTATAAAAATCTGATTCTCCCAAAGATATTCCACCAAATCCATTCTGGAAACAAATTCTCCGCTGCGCAGAAATAAGAGATGAAGCAGCTTCATCTCATTTTTCGTAAGCTCTGTACTCTTTCCCTGAAAGATAAGACGGCAGCCGGAAATGTCCAGCGTCACCCCTCTTCTCGTAAACTGTGTTGATTCCTTATCTTTCCCGCCCTTCGTCCGTTTCAGCACAGCCCCGATTCTGGCTAACAAAAGGGGCGCCTGATAAGGCTTTGTAATATAATCGTCTCCGCCCTTCAGGATTCCTGTCAGTTCATCCATAGAATCCGTCCGGCTGGTGAGAAATATCACCGGAACCTCTGTTTCCTCCCGAATCCGGGTACAGATATCAAAACCGGATTCCCCCGGAAGATTCACATCCAAAAGGACCAAATCCGGCCGATTTTCTATAATCTGCACCGCAATATCCGCAAATACCTCCGGCGCAGTCACCTGATACATGGCATTCTCTAACAATACCTTCAATTCTCTCCGGATAACCGGTTCATCCTCTACCACAAATATATGCATCCTTTTCCCCTTATCGCCTGCATCTGGTGCAGAAATACCTGATATCATTACACACTCAGCCGGAACCCCTTTCCGATAGTCTCGCTGCTCTTTGTAACCATAATAAAGGCTTCTGAATCCTCTCTTCGGATATACCGCTGCAGAAGCACCGCCTGTTTCCGGTTCAGCGCACACAAAATCACCGTTTTATTTTCATGGGTATATCCGCCCTGAGCATTATAAAGCGTAGCACTGCGCTTCAGAATATCCCTGATATAATCACAGATTGGCTCCGGATCACTGCAGATAATTGTAAAATATTTGCACAAACGCATCTGCTCCATGGTCCGATCCACAAAAATTGACTTCGCAACCAACCCGCATACGGAAAACAGTCCGGTATGAACGTCAAATGCAAGAAACGACAGAGCAACAATCGCCGCGTCCGTAACCAGTAAAGCCGTTCCGATATCAACGGTCGTATATTTCTTCAATATCATCGCAATAATATCTGTTCCGCCGCCCGACGCATCCACATAAAACAGCATTCCGGCAGCCGCGGCAGGAAGGGCAATCGCATAGGCCAGCTCTAACACCGGCTGATTCGTAAGCGGCTTCGTAACCGGCATTACTTCTTCCATCACTTCCAGTATCAGGGACGATAGAATCACCGCATAGGCCGTCTTAATTCCAAATTCCTTTCCAAGCGCCGCGAACCCTACAACCAGGAGCAGCACATTGATAACCAGATTAATCTGGGCCGTTGAAAATCCCAGCATCTGATGAAGCACCACCGCCAAGCCGGAAACCCCGCCAAAAGAAAAATGATTGGGAAACTTGAATACATGAATTCCAATATCCATCAAAATAACTGCCGCCGTAATCATACCATAATCTATAATGCCTTCTTTTGTAATCTTCTGTTTCATATTTGTTCCCATCCCCATATGTAATACTTTATATCCGGAATTATACGCCATACTGCACAGTTCTATTTGCATTACAACCGTCCCTTCCGCGAATCTTCTTCTACTACCAAGGTAATACACTCTGGGTACAATGTGAAACAGTTTTCTTCTGGTCACCTTCACAACCTTTTTATTGTGGGGCTTTCTTTTCCAATTCTTTCGTT
>CAOKJI010000401.1 GCA_948468495.1 uncultured Dorea sp.
GCCATTGCCTCAATGAACATAGCGGCATAGGCAGGGCCGCCGCCGCTGAGTCCGCAGACAGCGTCGATTAAGTGCTCTGGCACCATTTCTACGATTCCGATGGTTTCATAGATGGCTTTTGCAGCGGCAAGTTCGTCTTCGGTAAAGTCGTTGTCAGAGCAGAGCGCGAATGCGCCTTCGTATACCATAGCCGGGGTATTCGGCATAATCCGAAGAATACGAGGCATACCGTCTGTCATTGCCAGAAGCCGCTTAGCGGTAACACCGGCAACGATGGACATCATCGCCTTATTGTCCAGTGCGTCCTCACACATGGCGAGTGCGTCCGCTGCCTGCTGCGGCTTTACTGCCAGCAGGATGATATCTGCATCCCGGCATACCTGCGCGTCGCCGTCAGAAATGTTTACGCCCCATCCTGCGGCCTTTTCCCGCATGGCGGGATTGACGTCATAGACAAATACGTTCTCCTTTGCAATCACTCCGCTTTCCAGAGCTCCGTACAATATGGCTCCTCCCATATTGCCGCAGCCGATAATTCCAAGTTTTTTTGTAATCATATTGTTAACCTTCCTTTCTTATTTGTTCAAGCATGCGTGGGCTTATGAACATGTCCTGACTATAGCGCAAACCGGCGGCTTTCCCCTCGGAAAGCATAAAGGGGCGCTTTTAGCGGAAATGAAATCCACTGCTTACTAAGACTTAAGCATGAAGGCATTCCTGAATGCTTTAGTCGCAGTTAGCAGTTAGTTCATTGGAGCGTTGCCCGGCTTTGCGAGGGGAAATCCGCCGGTTTGCGCTATAGTCAGGGCATGTTTATAAGTTCACGTATGGTTGATTAGTGTTTGCGGTGAAATTCCCATACTTTTTCCAATGCCCCGGGAGTTTCTGTCAGCAGTTTGGAACCTTCTGCCATGCACCTTGCGGCGTAGAGCATCCCTTTATGTCCGATGCTCATTCCAGCCTGCTTTGCCGCGGCCCAGTGATGAAGCGGCGTGCCCCTGCACATGGTTGCCGCGCTGAGCGTAATCAGCGGAATTGTATGGCTGACTTCTGAGGCGTCGGTTCCGATGGAAATAGGAACCGGTTCCGGCTCCAGCGGTTCCAGACCGGTGAAGAAGATTCCCTGATTGATAAGTCCGGCTTCTTTCGTGAGCTGTGCGGCGAAGGCAAGCTCTTCTTCGGTGTATTCCGGTACGGGAACCTTTGTCATTGCCTGATAGTAAATTTCTGCCAGTATCCGGTTCACCTTCATTTCTTTGCAGCTTTTCACCAGTTCGATATCTACTGTGGTTCCGGTCATCAGCGCCGCGCCCTTTGCGCAGTCGTCTACCCGCCGGCTGGCGTCGTCGGTGCGGGAGCGTTTGGATGAGCGGATAAAATAGTTGGTTTTGGCGGTGTCCGGCACCACGTTGGCGGGAATCCCGTTATCCATATAGGCATAATGCATCCGCACGTCGTCCGGTACATGTTCCCGCAGGTAATTGACGCCGATGTTCATTAGCTCTGCCGCGTCCAGCGCGCTTCTTCCGTCCTCCGGTGATTTGGAGGCGTGTGCGCTGATGCCATGGAAGGTGTAGTTCTTGATATCCTGAGATTGCCAGATATCATTGCTGATGCGGTTGCAATCAAAGGGGTGCCACATGATTCCTGCGTCTAAAGTGTCAAAAACGCCTGCCTGATTCATAACAATTTTGCCGGACATAATTTCTTCTGCGGGACAGCCATAGACGATAATAGTGCCTGATTTCTGGCAGGCGCTCATATCTTCCTTCAGGGCGCAGGCCGCCGCGCAGACTCCGGCGCCGAGAAGATTATGGCCGCAGGCGTGGCCCAGCTCCGGCAGCGCGTCGTATTCAGCCAAAAAGCCCAGATGCGGCCGGCTGTTTCCCCAGACCGCAGTAAAAGCAGTGCGGATTCCGGCGGTGTTCCAGGATATCTGAAATCCCTGATTTTCCAGAAATTCAGCGAGGTGTCTGGAAGAATAGGTCTCCTGATAAGCCAGTTCCGGATGACAGAAGATATCGTCTGCTATGTGGATGATTTCCTCTTCATGGGAGGAAATCCAGTCTGATATTATATTCATAATCCTAATCCTTTTCAAAGGGGTAAATTTCTTCTGTCGAAATACCATCCAGCGCATCCAGATATTCCTGTCCAAAAGTTTCTGCAAAATCAGCAAGAGCCAGTTTCACAGCCTTTTCGCCTTCTTTTCCTAATGCATTAATCAGGGTTTTGCTGATGGTATGCTTCAGATGCGCAGTGTGAAAATTAAAGTCCTTCATGCAGGAAGCGCCAAGCTCCTTTTTCTTCTGTGCAAGCTGTGTATTTTCTTCCTCTGTCAGCGGATGACCCCAGTCAAATTCGCATCGTTCGCCTCCCCAGCTTAAAGAGGTGGTGGTTGGCGTGCAGACAAAATCCGGGCGGTATCCCTGATAGACGGCGTTGTCTACATTCACACAGTAATATTTGCCGTATTCCAGAATGTTGTGCTTCTTCCATGCATCGCACCATGCGCATTTGGCTATGTAGGTCTGGAGCGTAGGCTGTATGCGAATCTGTCCGAATTCCATCTGTCCGTCATAATCAGGCTTCCATTCGCCGTAAGCCTGATTGGTCATGGTAGTAAGCTCATCGCCCCGGGCGGCGGCATTCTGCGCCATGCGCCTGCCCCTTTCATTTCCATATGCGGTCATGCCTGCGAGGATGGCTTCTCTGCCGGCATCGCCGCATAATTCAATCGCGTGTCTGGCAAACCAGGCGAACAGCATGGCGTGGTGTTCGATTTGGCATATCACTTTCGTATCTGACATAATGAGTCTCCCTTCAATTTATTGTTGTACTTATTCTGCGTCATTGCTCAGATATTAGTAAATAAACGTGTGAACTATAGCACTATTATACTACACAGCACAAAGGATGAAAAGGAATACGTTACCTTCTTTCTGATAATTCATTTGTAAATCAGTTACAATTCACACCTTAGCCAACGGACATAGATTGAAGCAGACGAATATCTCTTATCAGACGGAGCAACATTCCGCCGAGCTACCGACCAACCGGGACTAAGCCACTCAGGAATGCCTTCGTGCCTAAGTCCCGGTAAGTCGCTATCTCATCTCCATTAAAAACGCTCC
>CAOKJI010000402.1 GCA_948468495.1 uncultured Dorea sp.
CATAAAATCTGATGCAAATTGGGACGGCATCTTGCAGAAAGCAATTTTCAAACACACTCTAGCAGTATATCTATCAAGTCTTGCATTTTCTTTACAGGACGGCAATCAGTTCTTACATTTTTGTAAGAACACAGAAAAACAGCTTCCTTTACCATAAAACGATTTGACTACAAGATAGCCTTTCTCTTTCTCCAGAATCAAGTTGGACAAATACAGCCCGATACCAGAACCTTCGATATGTTCTGTTTCCGGGCTCCGGTAAAAGCGTTTGAATATCTCAGTGATTTCTTCCTCATGGATTCCGCAGCCATTATCCTGAAACTGAATCTCTGTGTAGATTTCATAAGGATGAACCCGAATCCGTATTTCGCCGCCTCTGTCTGTATATTTCACTGCATTTTCCAAAAGATTGACAAATACTTCCGCCGTCCATTTCCTGTTATGGTACAGCAAGTGATCTTCATAGGGCTCTGCCAGAAGAGTGATTTCTTTCTTTTCCGCCTTCTCGTATATGGCGTCAATCGCATCCAGAATGGTCTGTCTGATTGGATTTCCCTCTGCCCGGAACAGAATCACATTCTGTTCCAGCTTTACCATTTTCCCCAGAGAACCAATAATCCAGTCCAGTTTTTCAATCTGCTTTTTTATCTTTTCTGTAACTTCAGCTTTCTTTGGAACCTCCAAGTTCTGACTGCTTAAAATGTCCGTATATACCGACAGATTGGCCAACGGTGTTTTTAACTGATGAGACATATTGGAAACAAGGCTTTTTACCTGCTCCTTTTCTTCCTCCGCCTGTTCAATCTGTTTTCCCAAGACCTCCTGAATCCGGTTGATTTTACTTACCAGTGCAGACAGTTCCCCCTCTTTCACGTCCGAAAGCTCAATTTTCTCCTGACTCAGCACCTGCTCCAGCAGCCTGTCGATGGTGCGGTATGTCTTTCTGTTTTTGTAAATGCTGTATCCTATCGCGATACATAGCAGCGCCGCAAGAATAATATTTACGCTCATATCCTTATTCCTAATCCTTCCAGATATATCCCACGCCATGCACTGTCCGAATATGTGTCGGATTTGATGGAGTATTCTCAATTTTTGTTCGCAATCTGCTAATATTAACGGAGACGGTATTGCTATCCACATACTTCCCTTCACTATCCCAGATATAGCTCAATATCTGTTCTTTTGACAGCACATGGTTTCTATTCTCTGTCAAATACAACAATAGCCGGTATTCCTGCCTGCCTAGTATGATTTCGTCTCCATTTTTATATACTTTGCAGGCTTTTTTATCTATGGAAATATCTCCGGAACACAGAATTTCCGTTTCTAATCTGGAACACAGAATCCGTTTTATCCTGGCTTTCAGAATACCTAATGAAAATGGTTTTGACAAATAATCGTTCACACCTAATTCCAGGGCCTTAATCTCATCCATTTCGGTATCGCGTGCTGTCAGCATAACGATTGGTATTTCGCTGAACTGCCGCACCTCCCGGCATAATTCAAATCCGGTACCGTCCGGGAGATTACAGTCCAAAAGAATCAAATCATAACCGCCTTTTCTGATTTCTCGCAATCCTTCTCTTTTTGTTCCGGCATCAGACACCTCGTATCCATCGCCCGCAAAGGAAAAATGCAGTCCTTCCAGCAAATCCGTATCATCTTCTATAATCAATATTGTTTTCTTATCCATGATTTCACTCCCGCTGTCTCTGAATTTTTGCAAGTTCATTTTACCATAAATATAGATTTTTCTGCAGGAATTCCCCAAACTTTTTAATTGTGAAACAGACATAGATAGAGTATAATATGGAAAACGGTCTATATGGAGGACAGGCTTATGGATAATCCAAAGAACATTTTCATACGGGATGGTGAAGGTACTCCGGTTTGTGGGACCGGCGAGCAACACAGCGGCATGAGAAGCGTCCAGAATCTGGAGACTGTCATCAATGAAGGTCTGCGCGTAGCACTGCTGGAGGAGACGCCGGACCAGTCGCTTGAGGTATTGTTGGAGTATTTAGGGAAAGCGCTGAAGGGGGAACGGACCTACATATTTGAGCAGAACGAGTCCGGCGGTGATGACAACACTTATGAGTGGGCGGCGGAGGGAGTGAAGCCGGAAAAGGAGAATCTCCAAAATGTTCCCGGAGAGGTGTGCGCCAGCTGGTATCGGAATTTCAGCATCGGCAGGCATATCGTTATTGAGAATTTGGAAGAACTCCGGGAGGCGGCCCCGCTTCAATATGAGATTCTGAAGCGTCAGGGGATTCATTCTCTTGTGGTGGTGCCCCTCTACGACGGTGAAAAGCTGATTGGTTTTTATGGTGTGGACAATCCGCCTGTCAGGATGTTGGAATATGCATCGAATATGCTCCAGATTGCGGCGCATTTTATCGTATCGTCATTGAAGCGGCGTAATCTGGTTCGTGAGCTTAAGAAGCGGAGTCATAATATTCTTCATGCCCTGAGTGTGGACTATCTGGGTATCTATCAGGTGAACTTTGATACAGGCGAATGTGAGAGATACCGGGACAGCGAACGAATGGACCGGGCTGTTAATTTTGAGGAAGGCTATCAGACAGCGATGGAGAAGTATATTTCCCAGTATGTGGTTCCCTCGGAGCAGGAGCGAATCCGTACTGTGACGAAAAGGGACTATGTGCTCGACCAGCTGAAAACAAAAAAGAAGTTTTATGTCCGTTATCAGGTGAAGGACAGTTCTTATGGACTGAAGCATATGGAGATTCATTTTTCTGCTACAGGGAAGCCGGAGGAAGAAAATTGCGCGATTTTCGCCCTGCGGGATGTTAATGCCGTAGTGGAGCAGGAAGAGAAGAATAAGCTGGAAGCAAGGCAGAGCCTGGAGGATATTCTGGAGGGGGCCAGAACCGGCATCTGGACAATCGAGCTGGAGGACGGCTGTCAGCCAAGGATGTATACGGACCGGACCATGCGGATTCTGCTGGGAGTATCGGATGGAACCGGGCCGGAGGAGTGCTATCGGCGCTGGTTTGATAATATTGAACCGGATTATGTGGAAATGGTGCAGGAAGCAGTGCGGGAGATATTGGAAACCGGACGTTCCGAGGTGATTTATCCCTGGAATCATCCGGAATTGGGGAAGA
>CAOKJI010000403.1 GCA_948468495.1 uncultured Dorea sp.
GGTAAGTCGCTATCTCATCTCCATTAAAAACGCTCCCGAATTGTCTGCTAAGAGATATTCGCCTGCTTCAATCTACTGTATACTGGTCAACGTATGAATGGTAACGTAAATCACAAATTTACATATCAAAATTTTCATGGGGATTGACATATTTGCAGACTGTGCGTATAATAATAACAGTAGGTAGGCAACTACCTTGAAAAGTAGTCCGCTTCCGGTCATGCGGAAAATAAACAGACCGTGTAAACGTGGTTTGCTCCCGGTCATGCGAATAATAAATAGACCGTGGAAAAGTTTTTAAGCCTCTTGTCTCGAAAAGGCAAGAGGCTTAATTTGTACCCTCCGGGTATCCCATTATAGCCATGCGGCCGTTTCACAAGGTATACCCTCCGGGCACCCCATTATGGCCATTCGGCTGTTTCACAAGGTATACAAGGAGAAATGTTGCTTATGGAAATTTTGACAGGAAACCTATATTTCATATCTGATGATTTTTTTGCAAAGATACAAGACCCTTATTTGAAAGTTAATTATGAGAACACAAAACGTCCGCATTATTTCGCTTTTAGGGATAGTAAAACAGGGCTGTATTGGTTAGTCCCATGCAGTTCAAAAATAGAAAAGTTTGAACGCCTGATACTGAAAAAGCAGGAGCAGCATAAGCCAACGGATACGATTAAGATAGTGAAAGTCTTTGACCGTAAAACGGCGCTTCTCTTTCAAGATATGTTTCCTGTAACCGCAAGATACATAGATGGTCAGTATATTAAAGGCGGTCAGCCTGTAAGGATTGCAGACCCTAAAATGATAAAGGAATTAGAAAAGAACGCAAAAAAAATAATCAATCTGTTACACAGAGGAGTGCGATTTACGCCAACACAGCCGGACATAATCAGAATTGAGAAAATTATGTTAGGGGAATTACAGGGTGGAAGAGAAACAGAAGAAAAATAATTTATCAAAGGTGGATCACCCACTGCAATATTTGCAAATCCATTTAAAATCCATTTCGTGAATGGGATTTGCTTACACCTGAATTTTTTGCAACACGATTATACTGCACACGAAAAGGAATACGTTGCCAACTTTGGCCAAACATGGTATATTATAACTAACCTTTTGTCAGTTTGTACAAAAAATAGGAAAAAAGAATGGTAGGAGTGGTTAAAATGTATCAGGAAGAGTATAAACGCTGGATGGCGGCAGATTTGGAGGATGCGGACCTTATGCCGGAGTTATCCAGAATTGAAGGCAATGACGAAGAGATTAAGGAGCGTTTTGCGGTAGCATTGAAGTTCGGTACGGCCGGACTGCGGGGGGTGCTTGGAGCAGGAACGAACCGTATGAATATTTATGTTGTTCGTCAGGCGACGCAGGGACTTGCCAACTGGGTAAAGACCCAGGGCGGCAGTCAGACGGTGGCAATCAGCTATGACAGCCGTTTGAAGAGCGATGTATTTGCGAAGACTGCGGCAGGCGTTCTGGCGGCGAATGGAATCCATGTAAGGATTTACGATGCGCTGATGCCGGTGCCGGCCCTTTCCTTTGCGACGCGTTATTATAAGTGCAATGCGGGTATTATGGTTACGGCTTCCCACAATCCGGCGAAGTATAACGGATATAAGGCTTATGGGCCGGACGGATGCCAGATGACGGATGATGCGGCTGCGATTGTTTATGATGAGATTCAGAAGACGGACGTGCTGAATGGCGCTCAGTTTATTTCTTTTGCAGAGGGTGTTGAGAAGGGAATGATTCGGTTCGTAGGCGATGACTGTAAGAAGGCGCTTTATGAGGCGATTGAGTCACGTCAGGTTCGTCCGGGTCTCTGTAAGACTGCGGGTCTGAAGCTGGTTTACAGCCCGTTAAACGGCGCGGGGCTTGTGCCGGTAACCCAGGTGCTGAAGGATATCGGTATTACAGATGTTACGATTGTGCCGGATCAGGAATATCCGAACGGTTATTTTACAACCTGCAGCTATCCGAATCCGGAGATTTTCGAGGCGTTGGAGCAGGGATTGAAATTAGCGGAGGAGACTGGCGCAGATTTGATGCTGGCGACGGACCCGGATGCAGACCGGGTGGGTATTGCCATGAAGTGTCCGGACGGTTCCTATGAGCTGGTAAGCGGCAATGAAGTTGGCGTGCTGCTCCTTGACTACATCTGTGCAGGACGGATTGAGAAGGGAACGATGCCGGAGAAGCCTGTTGCTGTGAAGTCGATTGTATCCACGCCTCTGGCAGATGCGGTTGCAGAGCATTACGGTGTGGAGCTCCGAAGCGTGCTGACCGGATTTAAGTGGATTGGCGACCAGATTGCGCGTCTGGAGGCAGACGGTGAAGTAGACCGCTTTATCTTTGGATTTGAGGAGAGTTACGGATATCTGGCAGGTCCTTATGTGCGTGATAAGGATGCAGTGATTGGCTCAATGCTCATCTGTGAGATGGCGGCATATTACAGAAGCATCGGAAGCTCCCTGAAGCAGAGGATGGAGGAAATTTACACTGAGTACGGACGTTATCTGAACAAGGTAGACAGCTTTGAATTCCCGGGACTTACCGGAATGGATAAGATGTCGGGTATTATGCAGGAGCTTCGCGATAACCCGCCGGCAGAGATTGCGGGATATAAGGTGGTAAAGGCTGTGGATTACAAGAAACCGGAGGAGACAGGACTTCCGGCGGCGAATGTGCTGATTTATTCGCTGGAAGGCGGGGCAAGCGTCATTGTACGTCCGTCTGGAACAGAGCCGAAGATTAAGACATATTTTACAACTCTTGGGAAGGACCTTGCTGAAGCACAGGCACAGAAGGATAAGCTGGCAGAGGCGCTGAAGCCAATGTTTGCATAGAAGCAGGAGAACAGAGATTGTAAGAAAAGTGATTGCGTGAAAGAGCGGCGCTTATAAGACAGAGAACGGCATAGTTTGCGGGCTATGCCGTTTTTGGTGTTTACAAACAGCCTGCCAGGACGGCTGCTTCCAGGCAGGCTGGAGATACATTTTCACTTAAAGCAGGACTGGGCGGGGAGAATACGACGAATATTTTATACTGCGAAGTTCTGCGCGTCACAGAAAAGAAAAAAGAGTGGTTTGAGTATGGCTGCCGTTTTCTGGAGCTTAC
>CAOKJI010000404.1 GCA_948468495.1 uncultured Dorea sp.
ACTGGAGTTCACTCTCATCTATATCAAATGCAATATCAATCTCTCCATTTTCTCCTATTTCCTGTTTGCGGGCAACGAAATATTCAAGAATGGAATTCGCGTCCTCCAAAGTATCCGTTTTAACGTCAAGCTCCAAATCGGAATCCTGAACTTCATCTATATACTCCCTTAGCAGTGAAATCTGGCCATCCACGCTTTCATAGCTGTCCGCACCAAAATCTATCAGCAGGTCCTCACCCATGCTTTTTAAGCTTTCATTTGCGGATTCCGCCTGGGTTTTTAATGCTTCAAGGGATGCAGCCGGCTCGTCAAGGTGTATCTCGAACCCATAATCATTAAGCTTTCCGAGGATTGCCTGTACGGCTTCAACATCTATATGGAGCATGTCAGCAACCGCCTGGTCATTGCCTTCGCCAAAGTTCAGATCCCATGAGCCGTCTTCATTCATATGCGCCCATTCAGAGTTGATGCTTTCAACCTCCTGCAGGAAATTATATGCCCCTTCCTGTCCCGCTGTAAAAAATCTCTGGATGTTAGGCAGCGCTTCTTCATAGGCTCTTACAACCTCTTCATTTGATGCTGTTGATAAATCTTTGTTTGACATAAGGTCAGTGAATTCCCTGAATTTATTTGTGCCTGTAAGTCCCTCATCGTACAGCTCCCCGGCTTTTCCCAGGTTATTGTATATGGAGTCATACTTATCGCCTTCTTCCCCGCCGGACATGGCTGACTGCCACTGCTGGTATGCGGAGGCTGCCGTTTCGTACTGATACTGCAGTTCCTGTAAAGAAGAGATATTTTCAAGAATACCATTCCTTGATGCTTCCAGGCCTGATGTATCCTGACCGAAAATCTCGGCTGCCGCAATCTGTCCCTCTATGTTCTGCAGCTCTGTATACTGGTCGCTTAGTGCTGTCAGGTAATCCGCTTTGGTTATTTCACCCATCTGTGCCTGCAGCTGGGCCAAAGCTGTTTTATTGAGGTGGTAGCCGCCTGCTGTTTTCTCCAGCGCCTTATCCGCATCTGCCCCGAACATCTCCCTGAACGCGCTTACATGCTCAGCGGATATGCCGGAGCCTGAAACGGATTCTGCCATAATGGATTTGAGTGTTTCAAAATCGGCTGCGGATTTCTGTACTGTTGAAGAAAAGGAATCAAACGACTTTGAGGCGTCCTCTGCGAAGTCCCCGGCCTCACCGCTTACGATGCCTGTCCGGGAGAGGATGTCAACAAATGCCTGCATTTCCTCTTTTGAGGATTCTGCGCTTAATCCCCAGGCTTCAGCAAGCGTCCACAACTCATTTTCCCCTGTCTGGCTGCCTTCTGTAACAAGGGCAGTCATTGCTTATACAGCATCTATTTTTAATTCTTTAAGCCTTTCGGAAGTGTCCCTGATATCGCCGGAGATTTTATTAAATTGGCTGCTGCCGCCTGCTTTGCCGTTCAATGCTTCTTCGAAATCGAACATCTTAATACCGGCAGTATTTAGCTGTTCGGTTACATCGTCAAACAGCGCGGCATACTTTGAATTCCCATTTTTGGACAGGAGCGTATCCATTTCACTGCTTAGAGACGCAAAATCTGCGCGGGCTTTATTGATGCTGTCCGTATTCCCGCTGGAAATGGCGTTGTTGTAGTTTTCCACTGCCTCCGTGTACTGGTTAAATACGTCTGCGACAGAACCGCTGCCTGTTCCCTTTGACAGCATATCCATTTGAAGGAATGTTTTATAATTATCCTGGTAATCGTCAAGGACCTTCTGGTTTTTCGTTAATGCTTCTGAAGCAGAATCAAGTATTGCGGAGGCGAAATTTCCGCCCTCTAAGTTAGAAGCCTTTCCAACATCATTCATAAATTTGTTTATGATTTCATCTGCCTGTTCTGCATTTCCCGTAAAATCAATATACATACCGAAATCATCCGCCATTAACCTGATTTCGTCATAAGAATTAATGATATCCCTTAATTCTTTTGCAAACGCCGACGGCTCGCCAGAGCTGTCAATGTCAGACATTGCATTTGTAATATCAGCAACACGGTAATTACGTTTCCTGTTCATTTCTTTTTCAGCAGTTTTATATTCTTTCCGGTTCTCATTCAGCATTTTCTGGGCATTTTCAGAGGAAATCTGCTGTAACAGGCCGAGCTGTGTTTTAAGGCTCCCGTTAACCAGGTCAATCCCGGATGCCTGCTGTCCGTACTGGCTGGTTATCTGTGTCTGGATTTCAAGAATCTGCTTCCTGGTTTCATATTCCTCCGCCGGAGTAAGAGTGCCGGAATCCAGCTGAGACTTAAGCTCTTTATATTTTGCAATCTGCTCACTTAAAACAGCGTTGGACTCCTTCCATGAGGATGCCGCCTCTGTGGCCCTTTCAATACTTTCCTGGACGGATTTGTTGTAAATCTCCCAGGCTGTCATGCCAATGGTCAGGCCAGTAGTAATAAAGGCTACCGGGTTGGTTGACAGAACATTCCATAAGCCTTTAAATATATTTGTAGCTTTCATGCCTTCACCGGCTAATCCAGCAAGAGATTTTTCGCCTACTGTCAGGCCAGTTGCAGCGTCAGCTATGTCACCAAGTTTATCTGCAAATTTGCTGCTCTTTAATGCCGCATCCCCGAGTTCTTTTGAGACTCCGGATAGTTGTAAGATTCTAGAAGCATCATCGATGTTATCAATATTTTTAAATAAATCCTTGCCGATTATTTTTCCTTGCTCTGCAATACCTAAAGATTTATCAATTCCCTTAATATTTTTTATATAATCTGTAAAATTTCCTATATCATTAAGTGACTATGTATGTTATAATTTCTTATATATTGTTTTGATTAATAATGAGATAAGTGAGGAATTGTGATGTCATTAATTAAGTGCTGCGAATGTAATTATGAAGTGTCTGAATATGCCGAAAAGTGTCCTAATTGTGGCTGTCCCATAAATAAAATTAAAGAGTCTGTATTGCTTTCTGATGAAACCAAACTTGTTTGTAAAATAAACGATAAATATGTTGATATTACATGGATAAAAAACGAACTACAATTATTAGATGATGATAAACTTGATTATTACAAATTTTATTGTTCGCCCGAGATGGATGATATCAAAATAAGGTCAAAACA
>CAOKJI010000405.1 GCA_948468495.1 uncultured Dorea sp.
CAACACCCTCAGAATCGTTCTCATACTTAACTGCCCTGTTCCTTGCAATACCCATTTTTTCCGCTTCTCTCCCCGCATCAATATTCGCTCCCAGGAAAAGAAATTCCCATCCTCGCTCCTTCTTCGCATCAATCAGCCGCCGGATTTGTTCATAGGTAAAATGTTTGCTGGAATTCTCCAGTCCATCCGTCGTGATAACAAAAATCACTTTTCCCGCCCTATGCGACTCCGGCAGACGCTTCTGTACGTTATCAATCTTCCCGATTATAGCTCCTACAGCGTCCAGCAGAGCCGTACAGCCCCGAACAAAATATTCCTTCTTTGTCAATGGTTCAATGATTTCAACCGGGAATCTGTCATGAATAATTTCCATCTCGTCATCAAACAGTACCGTCGTTACATTTACCCTCTTTTCCTCTTCTTTCTGCCTTGCAATCATTCCATTGAATCCGCCGATGGTATCGCTCTCCAGCCCTCTCATGGAACCGCTTCTGTCCAAAATAAAAACCAACTCGGTCAATTCTGTATTCATGTGACTATCTTACCTCCTTCGATAATTTCTACTCATATTTTATATACAGATTCAACCAGGCTGGTCGCATAACAGGCGACATTGATTTCCGCCTTCTATTCTCAAGTTATCCAAATACAGGCTGTCCATAAGCGTATAAAACATCGTTGATTTCAAACATATCGTAAATTTTATTCTGGAGAAAAAAAGCTACGATAATATCTGTCTTCGAGCTCCCAGACAGAGCAAAACCAGCGCTGCGCAATAAATCCTTTGCCTCATCGACCGATAATTCCAACGCAATGGTAAATGCCAGAACGGTTTTCTTATTTGGCGTATAGTTGACATCTTTTCTTATTTTTGAAAAATGACGCCGGTCAACATATGCTTTCGTATAAGCTTCAGAATCCGTCATTCCTCTTTCATCTATCATGCGAAGGAGCCTCTGGGAAAACGTCTCTTCCATCTGACTGATAAGTTCCTCAATATTCTGGTTTGCCATCATAGCCTGGGGCATAGCTTTCATGGCCTTTATCTCTTTTGTATTCCCTGCGGCAGATTTATCGGGCGCAGAGCTGTCCGATTTGTAATCTACCGAAGCTTCTCTTAAGATTTCCTGCCTTTTTTCTACTCCATGCCTTTTTCGGAAACCGGTTATTTTATCAAAAACAGACAGTCTTGCCTGATTTCCCATGTTCTCTTCTTTATCCGGTTTATAATACCTGTCTATGTATTTTCCAACTTTCTCTATCAGTTCCTGACTTGCCATATCATTTCAGACCTTTCTTTATCATTTCATACACATTATAATATCATATCTGAAATAATTGATACACTCAATTTCCCGAAAGGCGTAGAATTTATTCTCACAATCTTAATATCATATGCATATAGTAAAGCATCGAATCATATAAGGAGGACGCATTTTATGAAAAAGCGTGTTGTTTCGTTGGTGCTGGCGGCAGCAATGTCTTCGTTGCTGCTACCAGCCTGCTCTTCATCAGACGAACCGGCGTCTGGGACGCCGGACACAGACAAAGCAGAGGAGACCGTATTTGAGGAGGAAAAGACGCAGGAACTTACAAAGGTAGTGTTGAATGAGGTTGCTCATTCTATTTTTTATGCACCGATGTATGCGGCAATTGAGGAAGGGTATTTTGAAGAGGAAGGTATTGAACTTGACGTTGTTACCGGCTTTGGGGCCGATAAAACGATGACTGCTGTGCTTTCCGGCGAGGCTGATATCGGATTCATGGGTTCAGAGGCATCCATTTACACTTACAATGAAGGTGCAAATGATTATGTGGTTAATTTTGCCCAGCTTACTCAGCGGGCGGGGAATTTCCTTGTAGCCAGAGAAGAAATGGAAGCCTTCAAATGGCAGGATTTGAAGGGGAAAGATGTTCTGGGCGGAAGGAAAGGCGGTATGCCGGAAATGGTATTTGAATATATTCTTCGCCAGAACGGGATAGAGCCGTCTGAAGTAAAGATAGACCAGAGCATTGACTTTGGAGCTACCGCAGCTGCTTTTTCTGGTGGTCAGGGGGAGTTCACAGTTGAATTTGAACCAGGAGCCACTTCTCTGGAGCAAGAAGGAAAAGGATATGTTGTAGCATCTCTTGGAACTGACAGTGGTTATGTTCCGTATACCGCTTTTTCTGCAAAGAAGAGTTTTATTGAGGAAAGTCCGGAAATTATACAGGGATTTACCAATGCGCTTCAAAAAGGAATGGATTATGTGCAGAATCATACGCCGGAAGAAATAGCAAGCGTGATTGCACCGCAGTTTGGAGAGACGGATATTGAAATAATTACAACGATTGTGACCCGCTACTACGAGCAGGATACCTGGAAGAGCAATCTGATATTCGAGGAAGAAAGCTTCGATCTTCTGCAGGATATTCTGGATGATGCAGGCGAACTTTCAGAGCGGGCTCCTTATGAAGAATTAGTTACAAAGGAATTTGCTGAAAAGGCAGCAAAATAGCAGACAATAACTTTTAAACATGTCCTGTGACAAGGAGCGGCTGTAATGCCGCTCTTTTGCTAGTGAACCTATACCAGATAGAGCAAATATTTCGTAACCGATAAAGCATAGCAGAGAGAACCCGATTGAAGATACTACACCCAAATTTAAAAACCGCCGATAAATCAGCGGTCTGGGTACAGCAGATAACATGGCGATAAACCCCATAATCATTGCAGCTATACCTGCAATAAAATGGCAGATAAACTTGAACTTCTCAAAGTCCATCGGTTGTCGGCGTCTCTCACCACTTCTTAAAATAATCTCATCCATATTTTCCTTCTGTTTCCTTATCGGTACAGAAGTTTTCATCAAAAAAATCTTCCTGTAGCCAGTAAGCATGGCTTATTGGTTATCTACCACCGGGTACCGGTTCATAAACGGAACTCCAAACCACTTGTATTTAATTAATTCCTTATGCAATGCCCGCAGTTCCTTTGACTCTATTTTTCCTCCATGCTCATGCAGTATATTCATCAGTTCATAATAATACTTTGTCTGGTTCTTTCTCGTTTCACTCACCTCCCCACCTCCTTCTACACAATATTTACGGTTTTATCGTAATCAAGAAAAT
>CAOKJI010000406.1 GCA_948468495.1 uncultured Dorea sp.
AATGTAGTTTCCGGACGCAGATTGAAGGAGGAGCATATCACGAAGCAGACGGAGTAACATTCCGATTGCCATGCATCCGAAGGAAGCTGCCAGTGGCAGGTTCTGTAGGTGAACTGCCAACTAACGGAGGCTAAGCCATTCAGGAATGCCTTCATGCCTAAGCCTCCATAAGTTGCCATTTCACCTCCATTAAAAGCACTCCCAAATTGTCTGCTTCGTGATATGCTCCTCCTTCAATCTGCTGTTTATCGGGAAACCTGTAAAACCGTAACTATAGATTCACTCTTCTGTTTACTGATTAAGAAAGAGACTGCAGCCGATAATCACTTTATAAACGTATTCGCTCCACAAGAGATACTTTATTCTGCCTGCTCAGGCCGACGCAGGAGATGAATTGGGGAATCAGAATCATCACTGATGCATACACAAGGAATGGCGTCAGAGGAAATCTGTAATCCATATATTCCGCGATTTTCTTATAAGCGGCAACAAATCCGTATCCGGCGGCGCCGCCTGCAACAAGCGTAATAAAGATTGCCGGAAATACCTGCATCATGCTTTCCCAGAACAGCATATTTCTAATCTGCTTCACTTCCATACCGATGGATTCCAGCACCGATAATTCCTTCCTGCGGGTAGCAAGATTTCCAATCATCATATTGATTAAATTCAGGATTCCAAATAAGGTAACAAAGGCTGCGATTCCGTAAATCTGCATTTTAGTCTTTTTCACACTTGCCGAATCATCCAGTATTTTCTCCCGCAGCGTCGCTAAGGATAAATCGGAGTAATTTTCTGTCAGCTCTCGTATTTCTCTCTCTGTCTGTTCCCCATATTTTTCATAATCATCCACTGAAATATAGAAAGCGCTGGCGGTATTCATATCGCCCCACAGCTTTTCCATCGTCTGGTCCGTCATTGCAAGACTATAGCCGCCTTTTGTCGGCGACGAATCCGGCGTGATTGCCGCAATCTTAAGCTTTGCAGAATGTTCCTCTCCATCAGACCAGCGCAGGGTAATCGTATCTCCAACCTGCAGGGATACACCGTTTAACCCGGAGATAAGTTCGCTGTCTGTAATCACAATCCCGTCGGATTCACACAGATATTCATAACTGTTATTTCCCTCCATATTCATCTGAAAATATTCGTCGGAATCCTTTGTCAGCCGGTAAAATCCATCGCTCCAGACGGCTCCCTGATACTCGATGCTGCCATACGCGCTATTTTCCGTTCTGAGCGAGCGCACGTGGGGAAGCTTCGTCAGCTTATCTCTTAATTCGTCACTTAAATGTCCCTCAAGCTGCATATCCGTCGTCCCGTATGCAGATGGATTATGCACATTATACCGATAAGAAACCTTATATTCCGCATCGGAAAAAACTCCTTCCTTTGAGAAAGCTATTTCGTCCCAGGCATAGAGATACGAGGCCGCAATCATGAAAATAATTCCTCCAAAAGCAATGGACGCCGTCATAAGCCGCCGTTTCTTGTAACTTCGTCTCTGCTCCAGCCGCGCCATGACAAATGCGGTCAGTTTTTTATGCTTTGGATTCCCTTCCTGAATGTCTCTGCCATCCTCAAAATTCCCCGACGCCTCAATCGGAGAAACCTTTGCCGCAAGCGCCGCCGGTTTGCTGACTGAAATCTGCACGATAAGGAAGCCGAATGCTCCTGTGACTGCAGCCGTCGCCAGATAACTGAGCGTACTCCATCCCTCCGGCTGTAAAAGGTACGCAAGGACGCCGCCCAGAATGAAAGCCGCAGGAATTGCCGCCGCGCACAGAAATCCTCCCTCCAGGCGTACCATTTTCTTAATCTGCTTTGCCGTCATTCCGATGGTCTGAAGCTGCCCAATCTGCCGCGCGCGCGACGCAACGGACAGATAAAAGATACTGTAAATCACAATCCCGCCGGCCGCCATAATAAACAGCGATACAAAGGCGATTGCAAATCCGGCCGTATGCTCCCTTCGCAAAGACTCCTCAAAAGTACCGTTTATATTCACATCCTGGCGTTTTACAGCGTAATCCTCCGCTATTTCATAAACCGCCGACTCAAATCCGGAAGATTCCATATCCGCAGCTCCCGCAATCCGGACAAGGGCCGTATACTCCACTGCTCTCATAGAAGGATTTTTCTCGGCAAATTCTGCGGATACATAAACCGTATATTGGAAAAGCTCCTGCTTCCGGTCAGTATATCCGCAGATTACAAATTCCTCCCCTCCATTTGCAGCATTCAGAGATATCCTTTCACCGATTCTGCACTCCTTCCCGATGCGGTTCATAAATCCTTTGTCTACCACAATTTCGTTGTACGCTTCCGGCTCTCTTCCCTCTATCGGCACAAAAGTCCGAATCCCTTCTTTCTGGCTTTTCATATAAATAAACTCATAGATTACGCCGTCCGTTTCAAACTCTGCGCCGTCAGCTTTATATGGGATGACAAGCTCTGTTCTCTCATCGGCCGCAAGCTTTCCTATCCGCTCTTTTGCTATATTCCGATAGATGACATGCTGCATATTTTGGAGCATCCTTTGCTTCGCTATCTGCGTTCCCAAAAGAAACTGCGTCATCACCATAATAAACGTAACCGAAAGAATAATTGTCAGACCCGAAAAGAGGGTGTAGACCTTACTGCCCGTCAGATTGCTCCCTGCAATGCGGTAAATGATTCCGCTGTTATTATTTGCATCCAGTTTCATCCTTACCACCTGCTTTCCGCAATACGCCCGTCTTCAATCCGGATTGTCCGGTCCGCAATCTGAGCAATCTCATCATTGTGCGTAATCATCACAATGGTCTGGTGAAACTTCTTTCCCGTCGCCTGCAAAAGCCCCACCACCTCAAGACTGGTACGACTGTCCAGATTCCCGGTAGGCTCGTCCGCCAGTATCAGCGCGGGCTTCGTAATCAGCGCCCGGGCAATGGCCGCCCTCTGCTGCTGACCCCCGGAAAGCTTTCCCGGCTTTCTCTGCAATTTATCTTCCAGCCCAAGTACCGATACAATTTCATCCAAATACTGCTCATCCACACTTCGTCCGTCCAGTTCTACCGGAAGAACGATGTTATCATAAATGGTCAGATTCGGAATCAGATTATAAT
>CAOKJI010000407.1 GCA_948468495.1 uncultured Dorea sp.
AGGTTGTGAATGTGGAAATGACAGATACGCTAGAAGAATATGTAACTCTCGCGTCCGAAAAAGAACAGGCGCAAAAAGACTACTTTACAGCGCCGTTAGGGAATGATGTGTTCCAGTTCTCGGCTTTTCCATGGGCAGCATATACCCATATTTCCCATACAGATTCCGGAAATAAAGATAACGCAACGCCGCTATTTGACTGGGGCAGATATGAAAAAAAGAATGGAAAAATCATGCTTCCCTTTTCTGTTCAGGTTCATCATTCCTTTGTAGACGGGGTGCATATAGGCAAATTAGCAGAGAATCTACAGCGTTATCTCAATACACTTTAAAGATTTCCGTCAGAGAACCGCCTTTTCACAGAACATTTACTGAAACGTTGCCTCACCTTACCTGCTAATCGCCGGTTCTCTGACAAAACGGACCATGTATGAACAATCCTCCAGCTAATTCTTATCCATCCTCCGCTGTCTGGCTTCTTCATATGAAAATACGCACCCGCAATAGTCCTGACGATAAAGCCGATGCTCCGCCGACAGTTCAATGGAGCGCTTATACCCATTCTTCTTCTTAAAATCAGAAGGCAGATAACGTACCCCATATTCTTTTTCAAGTCTCACGCCAATCTCATTCAATTTTTCAGCCTTTTTCAAAGGACTGATACTCAGCGTTGTGGTAAAATAATCATAATTGCCGTCTCTCGCCAGCACTGCCGCTTCCCTCAAGCGCAGCTCATAGCAGCGCATACAGCGTTCCCCGCCTTCCTTTTCCCTCTCCATTCCCCGAACCGTCTCATAGAATCGAGCGCTTTCATATGGTCCCGCCGCAAAAGAGATTGGATTCTTTACAGACATCTCATCAATCAGCCGTTGCTGCTCTACAATCCGTTTGGAATACTCTGACTCTGGATAAATATTGGGATTATAGTAGAATACCGTTATTCGGAAATACTGACTTAAATATTCCAGCACATAACTGCTGCAGGGCGCACAGCAGCTATGCAGCAAAAGCCTTGGAACCTTATGTTCTTTTTCCAGTCCGGCGATAATCTTCTCAAGCTCCTTCTGATAATTCATCTCTGCGTATCCCTCATTTCCCTCAATTCATTTTATCCTGTGAATATTAAGTATATGGCATTTTCCGTATCACTTCAAGCACTCTTTTCTTACTTTTCCATAAACTAAGATATAGATGTTACTGCTCGCTGAGTATACCGTAACATGGAAATAAAATATATCACTCTAAGGAGGCCTGCATGGAATCGAATGCCGAACAAATTCTGGAACTGAAATCAATCTATTACGCCTACCATAATATGGAAGGGGAAACCCGCGCACTCATTGATATCTCATTTGCCATGAAGGAAGGGGAATTCGTTGCAATCGTTGGACCATCTGGATGCGGCAATGCGGTGTGTAACCAGCGGAATCAATTCTTCCGGCAGCCACTGATTTTGCTCCGCTTTCTTCCCGTCAATGGCTGCCACAGATAAAAATATGGGCTTGTTCTCCGTCCCAGACAACTTTATCCAAAATCATTCTCAGATACTCTCGCTTCTGCACCACATTCATCGTGTCAAATGTTTTCTGAAATGTAGCAAATTGCTCCAGCAGAACTTCAACCTGCTGCTTGTCTCCCTGAATCTTCCATCCCTCCTGTCCCATTTCTGACCGCTCCTTTTCCAAGGCTGCACATTCGTCATTCAGCTTCATAATTTCCTTTTCAATCTGACTGATAAATTCCTCATTTCCACCGGATTTTGCAAGAACACTGATTAAATTCTGTGCCTCTTTCCTCTTCTTCTGTATTTCCTGTCCCAGAAAATCTGCTGACGTTACCTTCTTTTCCCCTGTTGCCTTCATTGCTTCTATAGCCTTCTTCAATATCTGATTGATATTAGAATTTTCCTCATTATATCGCAATACTTCTCTGCAGACTAACTCGTCCAGTAAATTCCCCTGTACATTCGCCACAGAACACTTCTCCCCATGGGTCAAATCCTTATATGGACATAAATAAGAAAACTTTCGTTCTCCTTTTTCTGTAACCTGTTTCGCTGAATAGTTTTTAGGACGCATCATATGTCCGCAGGAACAATATAACAGCCCGGACAATAGTGATACCGGATTCTGCGGTTTATGCCATGTATCCCCCTTCGCGCTGTTTCTCGCAAGAACACGCTGGATTTTGGAAAAATCTTTCCCAGACACGATCCCTTTATGCTTACCCTTTGCAATAATCCATTTCTCCGGCGCATTATCCTTACTCTTATACTGCGAAGAAGACGTCTTCGCATAAGAAATCAAGCCGTATTTTCCATCCGCTTCTTCTCTATCCATACAAACCTGACAGCCAAGATTCCAAAAATACTCATATGCCTCCTGATCCGCTATACAATATACCGGATTCATAAGTATATCTTTTACCGCAGTAGTCGTATATTCATTCCCTCTTTTTGTCCGTATATCGTGATTCAGAAAATACTTAACAATTCCAATTAATGACTGCTTCTCCAGATACTCTTTAAAGATAAATCTGACTGTCTGCATTTCCTCTTCATTTACCGTCAGCCGGAAAGACTTTTTGCTCTTTCCATTTATCGAAACCTTTTCTTCGGCCTCTGCCGCAAACCCCAAAGGCGTATTTCCGCCAAGCCATCTTCCTTTTCTCGCAAGCATTATCATATTATCCCGTACCCGTTCCGCTATCTGTTCCCGCTCCATCTGCGCCAAAACTCCGGCAAAATAAATCATAGCCTTCCCAATGGGGGTAGACGTATCGAACCGTTCTTTAATGCTGATAAAAGATACATTCAACCGATTCAGTGTTTCTATCAAATTCGCCAAATCGGCAATATTCCTCCCCAGTCTGTCCAGCTTATAGCAAACCAGATAGTTACATCCGCCTTTCTTAATTTCTGCCATCATCTTTTGAAACTGCGGGCGGTTCGTATTTTTCCCGGAATATCCTTCATCTTCATATTCTATAATCTCTGCGTCACCGGAACCTTCTATATTATATTGTATATATTCGCGGCACATCGCAAGCTGGTTCTCTACACTTTCGCCCCTGCCCGTCCATTTTGATTTTCTGCTATAGATGAATA
>CAOKJI010000408.1 GCA_948468495.1 uncultured Dorea sp.
GTATAACAGGTCGGAGCTATAATTACACTACGCCATCTTTTGAGGCACTTACATATATGGGAGGAATTCATTCACATAATTGACGGAAGAACATTTATTTTTTCAAACCAGCCTTGAAAATATCGTGTATTTGGAACTTTGCAGACGCGGGTACACCTCAATGTCGGTAAAAGCAGAGATGGCAAAATTGATTTTGTGGCTGTTCACAAATCACAAAAATGCCCGCCTGGTAAATCCGGCGAGCATTTTCTTATATTTTCTCCTTGTGTTGAAAATACAGGCGGGTCTTCTAACACAACACCTTTAACCAGTGCACCGCCATATACCAGTCAGCTATATTTTCATCTGTCTCAACAGCACAAATACCCCTTTTCCCCCTATATCTATAGAATTTCCTGCCGGATACTCCTTATCATTCAGCAAATCTCTATAAGCATCATTTAAAGTTACCCTCTCACCATCTTTATTATGGTTCATTAAAAAGAGAACTTCTTTGTCGCCTCTGACTCGTATTGTTGCTTCTACTCCCTTCGCAGTGGACATAGTCCCTTCAATCTTTGCTTCTGTAAAAATATCCTCCATAAATTTATGATAAAATTCGCTGTTTGAGCGTGTCCCCACATAATGGGCACATCCCCGCCCTAATCTGTTTTTCGTAATGACCGGCATCTCTTGGTAAAAGTCCTTTTCGTAAACGCTTAATGCTTCCGCATCTTCCAGATGCATTAAATCGCATATTATTTCCGCCGGATACAGATTTCCTTTATAAATAAAGCTGTTTTCTTCTCCTTCAGGAAGCGCATCATTTTCTTCCACCCAGATTCCAAGGATATCCCTCAGCTTTCCGGGATATCCCCCCTGAATAACCAGATCATGTTCATCTACAATCCCGCTGAAATATGTGGTGACAAATATGCCTCCACCTTTCACAAATTTTCGGATTTTCTTATCAATCCCAGGCTTCGTCATATAAAGCAGCGGCGCGATGACGACCTTATAAGAATCAAACTCATCTTCCATACCTATCATATCAACAGGAACATTTGATTCATATGCTGCTGTATAATAATCCTTGACTGCATCTAAATATTTCATACGGATGCTCGGCCCGGCAGAATATTCCAACGCCCACCAGTTATCCCAGTCAAAAAATATAGCCACCTCTGCCGGTGTACGCCCTTCCAAAAACATATCGCCCAATTGCTCTAATTCCCGCCCAAGCTGTTCCACTTCCTGAAATACCCTTGTATCATCCCTGCCGGCATGACTGATGACGGCTCCATGAAATTTCTCACACGCCCCGATTGACTGCCGTATCTGAAAAAACTGGATTGCATCTGCCCCATGTGCCACAGCCTGATAACTCAAAAGCCTCATCTCTCCTGGACGTTTTAACCGATTATATGGCTGCCAGTTAGTTACACTGGGCGTCTGCTCCATAAGCACAAAAGATTCCTGCTTTTTTATTCCCCGCATCAAATCATGCTGTAACGCTGTCTCTGCAGGAGTATCCCCCGGTTCCGGATAACTGTCCCATGAGATAAAATCCATGTCCTTCGCCCACTTCTGATAATCCAATGGTTTATATAATCCCATAAGATTCGTCGTGACTGGAACATCCGGCATTTCTATTTTAATCTCCCGATATTCCAGCCGGAAACACTCCCGCATGCTTTCAGACATAAACCTTCGGTATTCCAGTGAAATTCCCCGAAACATGGTTCTGTCTTCGCCGTCAGCCAGAAAATGTTCACTTTGAAGGTTGGGCAGCACCACTTCGTCCCAGTCATAAAAAGTATGTCCCCAAAACGATGTATGGAACCCCCGGTTCATTTCTTCCACTGTTCCAAACCTTTTCTTCAGCCATTTTCGGAAAGCCCGTTCACAATTCTCACAATAACATTCTCCGCCAAATTCATTCGAGATATGCCAGGCTACAATATTTTCATAATCCTTATATCTTTTTGCAAGCATTCCCGCTAACCTTTCTGCATATTTTCGGTAAGACGGGCTATTGGGGCATGAATTATGGCGGCCTCCGAATTTTCTTTTTATTCCGTTAAAATCAGTACGCAGAATGTCCGGATGCTTTCTTGCCATCCATGCCGGGTGTGCTCCTGTCGAAGTCGCCATGCATACCTTTTAATCCGTTTTTTCTTACAAAATCCATAATAGTATCTAATTTTTCAAAACAGTAGCTGCTTTCTGAAGGCTGTAATGCTGCCCAGCTAAATGTATTGAGCGTTACGATATTGATGTGAGCTTTTTTTATTAATCGTATATCTTCCTCCCACACTTCCTCCGGCCATTGCTCCGGGTTGTAGTCGCCTCCATAAAGAATCCTGTCTATATTTTTTCCATAAGCCATACTTTTTCTCCTTAACTCCCATTCACACTGTACAGCAAGTAACCGTCAGCAAATCTTTTTGCAGAACAAAACTCCAGCAAATTTTTCCCGAGACAAAATCCCGTTCTGTGTTCGTCCTCTTTGGCAGCACGATGACACCGGAATCCTTCATCACCAGCAGAGCAGGGTGCTGTCCGTTATACTTTGAATCTTCATATCGTTTCATATCCTTTCTTTTCTGCACACATTCTTAAATCCTTCAGGGAACTTCCCGCCCAGACATTCCTATTTTCGGAATAATCTTCAATCTCAATCCGAAGTTTCTTTTTCTCCCCGGACTTCAAAAAGACTTTCTCAAATCCCTTTAACTGCCGTACCGGCTCGCTTTCCGTCCGCTCCTTTGGCCCCAGATAAATCTGGACGGTCTCTTTACCATCCATCTCCCCGATATTGGCAATCTGACATTCCACATATACCTTGCCGTCCTCTTTTATCAGTTCTGCCGACTCGTACTCGAAAGAAGTATAGGACAGTCCATGGCCAAAGCAGAATTCCGGTTCCACATGATAGCTTTCCAGATAACGGTATCCCACAAAGACTCCCTCCGCATAGTCTGCCGTTTCCTTTTCCCCAAAATTCCCCCATGCATGTGCCGAACAATCCGTATGGGTCTTGTAAAAGCTCTCTGGCAGCTTCCCTGACGGATTCGTCCTGCCAAACAGCACCTCCGCGAGCGCCCTTCCGCCCTCCATTCCAG
>CAOKJI010000409.1 GCA_948468495.1 uncultured Dorea sp.
GTTAAAACATATCCGCAGACAGATTGGGCAGATGAACGACAAGGTCCACTCCACGTTAACCGGTATGGTAAACGGTTCCCTGCGCTCCTATCTGCAGGATGCGATTATTACCATGCGCGGGGATCGTTATTGTATTCCGGTCAAATCCGAATACCGTTCACAGGTTCCCGGCATGATTCATGATCAGTCTGCCACTGGCTCTACACTCTTTGTAGAACCCATGGCAGTGGTAAAACTCAATAACGATTTGAAGGAATTATACGGAAAAGAGCAGGAAGAAATCCAGGTAATCTTATCCCGCTTAAGCGCGGACGCGGCCGGTTATACCGATTCTATCCGGGATAATTACCGCTCCTTAACGGAGTTAGACTTTATCTTCGCAAGAGGAGCCCTTGCCCTCTCTATGAATGCAAGCAAGCCCTTATTTAACAGAGACAGACGTATCTGCATCCGGGAGGGAAGGCATCCGCTGATTGACAAGAATAAGGTTGTTCCCATTTCCCTGACATTGGGAGATGATTTTGACCTGCTGATTATCACCGGACCTAACACCGGCGGAAAGACCGTTACTTTAAAGACCGTAGGGCTCTTTGCCCTGATGGGGCAGGCAGGTCTTCACATTCCGGCTCTGGACCGCTCAGAACTTGGGATTTTTGAAGACGTTTATGCTGATATCGGAGATGAACAGAGTATTGAGCAAAGCCTTAGTACCTTTTCCTCCCATATGACAAATATTGTGTCATTCCTTAAGAAAATTACCCCTGATTCCCTGGTTCTCTTCGACGAGCTTGGCGCCGGAACAGACCCTACAGAGGGAGCCGCTCTTGCAATTGCTATCCTAAGTCATTTGCATAGCCAGGGGATTCGTACCATGGCAACCACCCATTACAGCGAGTTGAAAATCTTTGCCCTGCAGACTCCCGGCGTCATGAATGCAAGCTGTGAATTTGACGTCGCCACTCTGCGCCCCACTTATCGCCTGCTGATTGGAATCCCCGGTAAAAGTAATGCTTTCGCTATTTCTAAGAAACTGGGGCTTCCGGATTATATTATAGAAGAAGCCAGAACCCATTTATCCAGCGACGCTGAATCTTTTGAAGACGTGCTGACGGATTTGGAGTCCAGCCGAAAAACGATTCAAAAAGAACAGGAGCAGATTGCCGCTTACAAGCGGGAACTGGAACGGCTGAAATCCGAGACCGCCGCTAAGCAGAAGAAGCTAGATGAACAGCGGGAGCGCAAAATCAAAGAAGCCAACGAAAAAGCTCATGCAATTTTACTGGAAGCTAAGGATTTGGCCGACGAAACCATTAAGAATTTCCGTAAATATGGAAAAGAAGGACTCACGGCTGCAGAGATGGAGAAGGAGCGGGAACGACTGCGGAAAAAGCTGGATTCCACCAGCGCCAAACTGGCTATCGAATCTACCGCGCCTAAGCGCAGACACAAACCTTCGGAGTTTAAGCTGGGAGAATCCGTTCGGGTACTAAGCATGAATCTGACCGGAACCGTTACCTCCCTTCCTGACTCCAGGGGCAATCTCCATGTACAGATGGGCATCCTTAATTCCCAAATCCACATCTCTGATTTGGAAATTATAGATAATGCGCCTTCTTATGCGCCAAAGACAATGCAGCGCACCGGAAAAGGTAAGATGAAGATGAGCAAAGCCCTATCGGTAAGTCCGGAAATCAATCTGCTTGGCAAGACTGTAGACGAAGCAGTTTCTGAACTTGATAAATATCTGGACGACGCTTATATGGCACATTTAAGCCCTGTCCGCATTGTCCATGGCAAGGGTACCGGCGCCCTGAGAAATGGCATCCACACTTATTTAAGAAGGCAAAAACACGTGAAGAAATTTCATCTGGCGTCCTTCGGAGAAGGCGACGCCGGGGTTACTATTGTAGAATTTAAATAGGGGGAGTTATCATTATGGTGAATAAACAAAAAATTCTCATCGTCGATGACGATGAGAATATTGCAGAGTTAATTTCTCTGTATCTGACAAAAGAGTGTTTCGACACACAGATAGTGTATGACGGCGAAGCCGCCCTGACTGCATTTCAGACATACCAGCCGGGACTGATTCTATTAGATGTAATGCTTCCTGGCATAGACGGTTATCAGGTGTGCCGGGAGATTCGCGCCCGTTCCCAGACTCCCATCATTATGCTTTCTGCCAAAGGTGAAGTCTTCGACAAGGTATTGGGATTGGAACTGGGAGCGGACGATTACATTATGAAACCATTCGATTCCAAGGAAATGGTTGCCAGAGTAAAGGCCGTACTGCGAAGATATCAGCCTGCAAAGATGGAATCCCACACAGAAAGTTCCTCCAAAAAAGTAGAATATCCCGGTCTTATCATCAACCTGACGAATTACTCTGTCCTGGTAGACGGTAAGAACGTGGATATGCCTCCCAAGGAATTGGAACTCCTGTATTTCCTTGCCTCCTCTCCCAACCAGGTATTTACCAGAGAGCAGCTCTTAGACCACATCTGGGGCTATGAATACATCGGCGATACCCGTACCGTAGACGTCCATATCAAACGGCTTCGGGAAAAAATCGGCGACCATGCCACCTGGAACTTAGGTACAGTCTGGGGAATCGGTTACAAATTTGAAGTAAAGTAAGGACTTATAATACTTATGATTGATAGAAAGCTTCATTTTAGCAGCACGCTGCATTTAAAATTCATACTGGTATATGTGATATTTGGTTTTCTGGCCGCCTTTATTGCTGCCATGCTGATTCCCGGTTTTATCTACGACCGGTTAGCCAGCTCTGCTGCCGACGACCTGTATAAAAGCGCAAATATCATTGCCACCCGGTATCTACCTTCCTATTTTACAGAAGATGTCTCCCTGTCGGATGTCCGGATTCAGCTAAATGGTATTGGCGCATACACAGAAGCCGCCGCATGGTTTACAGATACGAAAGGCAACCTTCTGTGCAGCGCTCACCCGGAGGGCTACCCTGCCTCTCCGGTTGCCATTGAGGACTTCAATCCTACTGAGAATGCCGGAAATACCTATCAGCAGGGCACTTATCACGATTATTTTGAAGAAGAAGTAATTACCGTCATGGCTCCGGTAGT
>CAOKJI010000410.1 GCA_948468495.1 uncultured Dorea sp.
ACAGACAGGAATCTTTGCTCCTGTCTGTTTCAAAATCTCCTTTTTTAGTCAAAGCCCCCACTGCAATCACCAAATATGCATGCAAGCATGCCCGCCTGGCTCATTGCTCGCGGGAATAAACTCTACCTTGCGGTTGAGAACCACCTTCTGGAAGCAGCGCCGACTCCTAAATTGCCATAAAGATATCGAATGCGCTTCTTGTAGCCAGACGGAAGTTGCCTGTGGCCGTCGCGTCTCCAATGGTATACGCCATAATCCCCTTCGCCATAAGCTCTCCGGCAAATTCCGGATTCGCAGGACGCTGTCCTGTAGCTACGATTGTCATATCACTGGCTGCTTCGTGAATCTTACCTTCGCTGTCTTTGTATATCACGCTCTCTTTCGTCACTTCCTGTACGGCGCTGTTTACCAAAAGCCTGCTGCCTGCTTCTTCAAGTTCCGCAAGCAGATGACCGCGATGAGAAGCTTCCTGTCCGTTACAAAGTTCTGGCATCATCTCGATTACGGTCAGTCTATTCTTCGATTTTATTAACAAATCCGCCGTCTCGCACCCCACAGTTCCGCCGCCAATTACCACAATATTCTTCTCTTCGGGCAAGTCTTCGGCATTGCGCAAAACGTCCCATGCATCAACCGCCATTTCCATCCCCTTTACCGGCGGCCTTACCGACACTGAGCCGATTGCAAGAATAACAGCATCCGGCTTTTTCGTCTCTACATATTCCAGGTCCGCCTCTGTATTAAGAGAAACCGGTATTTCCAGACGATTTACTTCATCCGCAAACCACTGCATTGCTGTGATGACTCCTTCTTTATGCGGCGGCGTTCCCGCAAGCAGCATCTGTCCGCCCAAATATCCCTGTTTCTCAACAAGCTCCACCTGATGCCCCCGTTTTTTGGCGATGATTGCCGCCTGCATTCCGGCAATGCCCCCGCCTATAATCAGAATATTCTTCCTACGACTTGCCGCAGGCACATTATTTTCCGACGCCATCCATTCAAACCCCACAAAGGGATTAATGGCACATCTCATATTTGCCCCGAGAGGCCGGAACATTTTGAAGCACTCCAGACAGCTCATACATTTCCGTATCTCTTTCTCCCGTCCCATCTGTGCCTTTACCGGCCAGTTCGGATCTGCCAGCATTGTCCTTGCCATAATAATCAAATCCGCGTCGCCGTTCTCCAGAATCTTCTCCGCCATCTCCGGCGTACGGATTTTCCCTGCCACGCCGACCTTCGCAGTCTTCACTTCTTTCTTAACGGCAGTTCCAAAATGAATCCTCTGGCCTTCCGGTGAAAACTCTGTCTCAAAACACTGGTCCGGCGACACAGAGAAACCAGTGGAGCAGCTAATCATATCCGCCCCTGCGTCCTCGCACATTTTTGCAATCTTTGCTCCCTCTTCCAGCGTAAGGCCACCCCTACGCCAGTCTGTAACCGGCAGCCGGACGCTCAGTATCTTCTTTGTCCCGATCACCTTCCTTACCGCTTCTATCGTTCGGATTAAAAACCGGGCTCTGTTTTCCAGACTTCCTCCATATTCATCTGTCCGGTAATTCGTCAGAGGACTTAAAAACTGGTTAAATAAATATTCGTGCGCCGCATGAATTTCAATCCCATCGAACTCTGCTTCACAGGCAATTCCTGCACAAAGCTCATATTTATGTATCAAAGCATCAATTTCTGCAATCGTCAGCGCTCTTGCCGGATACTGCTGCGAATACTTGTGAACAGCAGACGCCGTCACATTCTCCATATTCATATTGACATAACGGTTTGCCCGGAAGCCAAGATGGTTCAACTGACAGATAATCTTACAGCCATAGGCGTGTACAGAAGGGATTAAATCGCTCCATTCCGGCGTCACGCATGGATCATTCATTTTCGGCTGTCTGCGCCCGCCCTTTCCATAGGGCCATTCCACCGGAGCCGCCTCAACGGTCAGCATTCCGATGCCTCCTCTTACCCGCTCCATATAATATGCAATCTGTCTCTGATTAATCGTACCATCATGATTCGTATAGGCTGTATTCATTGGTCCGGATACAATCCTGTTTTTCAATACTACATTGCCAACTCTGACCGGCGAAAATAAATTCTTATATTTTTGACTCATAACTATACTCCTTTTACAACATACTCATCAATCCCCACAGCGGGAACATCACGCAAACAAATACAATCAGCATAACCAATGATTTTAATGACTGTGTTTTTATAAATTCCTTCATCGGCATTAATCCGAATCCATACATTACCAAATATCCGGCAACCTCATGCGGCAGAAAAACGAGATCGCACGCAAATACCAGAATCATACAGGCCGCCGCAGGGCTCATTCCAAGCTGTAACGCAACATTTGCGAAAGGAATCGAAAGCCCTCCTACCATCGCATACGGCGTCATAAATAAATTTGCCGCCGCGCCAAAAACAAGAAACGCAAGGCAAGCCGTTAAGGTACTCTTTCCTGACAGCACAGGAACCGCGATACTGGCTATAAAATCACCGAATCCTACCGCATTGCCAACGACTCCAATTCCAAGACAGGATGCAATAAAGAAAATAATCGGAAAATTAACTTTCTTTACCATTTCCCCATTCCCTACTGAAATTCCCGGCACAAAGAGCAGATAGGGAATCAGCATAAATCCGTAGGCTGCCGGAAGACCTGTCAGATTAGTGGTAATCAGATAAATTAAAAGTATACCGACGATTGCCAGGCCTTTCTTCTCCTTCCTGCTCATAGGCCCCAGCTCCTTATATTTCATATCAAAATATTCTTTGCCGCCCTCAAATTTCATATTCTTTGCTCCGTACAACTTCGTAAGAACAAACAATGTAATTACACAGCACAGAATCAGTCCCCACAAATACTGCGGCATGTCAAGTATTCCCATCTTATAATCTGGAATATAATTCTGAATCGCTGTCTCCATGAGAGATACGTATCCCGGATTATACAAAAAAGAACTGGGAGTAACGCCCGCGCAGCACCCTGCAAAGCAGATAAGCGCCGATTCTTTTGAGGGTTTCAAATCCATTGCCTTGCAGATACCGTAGACCAGTACCATTGTAATCACAAACGCATTACAAA
>CAOKJI010000411.1 GCA_948468495.1 uncultured Dorea sp.
TTTTCCAAAAAAGAGGATCCCGCAATGCAATGTGCAGCCGCCCTGTGTATTATTTATTCGCTAAAACGTATTCGCTCGATGAGGGATTCCTTCTTGACGGAACGCTCAAGAAGCGCCGTTAACAATAGTTGTACGAAAGTCAGCACTGCAATCATGATTATGACTGCACCGAACGGGAAATGGTATACGGCTACGCTGAGAAAACCATCCTTTTTGGCCCATAAGAATGCCGCATATCCCAGAATACTTCCCACTCCAACGGATAGGAAAAGGGTACTGATTGTGTAAAACAGTCCTTCCAGACGGAGCATTTTCGATAACTGGGAGCCGGTCATTCCCATGGCCTGCATCATACCAAGCTCTTTTTTTCGGAGGTGAATACTATTTACCATGGTATTAATCAGATTCATGACGCAAATCATACTGAGTATAGCCAGGAATGCAGTGCATGCACTGCGCATTATTGTCATGAATGTACGTAATAATTCATACTCATCTTTCCATGTAGTCATACTCAGAAGTTCCCGATCTCCCATCAGCCCTTTCAAATTATTTTCCAGTGTTTTATCATAATTTTGGTCTGCAAATACATGAAAATACCCGGTACAGTCTTCAGGGAGCAGACTGTCTGCTGCTTCTTTGGCCATCAGCAGGAAATTATGCTGAACCATTCCATAGGGAAAATCGCCGATGGCTATGATTTCTAAGCTTCGGGTGACGGTATGACTGCCGTCGGAAGTCTGAATTTCAAATGTATCGCCTACTTTTAATTCAGGCATCCATCTTCGTATTGTTTCATTTAAAATGATTTTATCGCCGCTTAACAGCTCTTCCCAGGAAGCGTCGCCTTCAAGAATCCCTTTCTTCAATTCTGGAAAACAGCTTTCCGGAAGTCCAAGCAGACCTGTGATACCAACTTCCTCTGAGCCTTCAAGATCCGTTTCTATGTGCAGCCATGTAAAATCAACCACCTTTTCTACGCCGTCCAGACGTTCAATCTGCTGTTTTAGATTATCCGTCAAAGGATTCTTCTGAATCAGGTTGTTCCATTCCCGTTCCGGATGCTCTCTGTTTCCGCTTTCGGAATTTAATTCTAATACATAATGACCGTAAATATTATTATCCGCGCCGTTTTTCGGGTTTGCGCAGGATAGTACAGTGGCAACGGTGACGACCAGTATGCCGGTAATACTCATGGAGAGTATGGTAAATGCGCTTCGCTTCTTATTTCCCGTCAGGCTTGTTTTGGCAAGGCGGCTGATGGTAAGGTCTGTATATCCTTTTCGCAATGTCTGTTTTACCGGAGTTCCCTGATAGCGCATAGCCTCTATAGGAGAAATGCGCTGCGCCTTGCGCATAGGAACAAAGAGGGACAGATACACAGTGATAAAGGTGGCCGCGGCCGCAAAGAGATAAAACTCCCATCTATAAAGGCTGATTTCATGGCTGTCAATAATATTCTGATAAATCTGGTTCGTAGAAGAATCCAATACCTGGCCAGCAGTTTTGCAAAAGGCGGTAAGGATAGGCCGCATCAGCAGAGTGGACAGGACGAGCCCGGCAGGAACGGCCAGACAGGCAGTACACAGGCCTTCCCGCAGTACAATCTGCCGGATTTGACGTTTCGTAGCGCCGATGGCCTTCAGTTTACCAAACTCCTGTACCCGCTGCGCCATAGAAACATAATAAATACTGTAAATTGTTATAATTCCCGCCGCTGTTACAACCAGTAATATGATGGCAATTGCAGTAAAGAAAGCCGGGTCTGTATGATTAGCTATAAGATAGTCTTTATTAATATTCATGTCTGTTTCCGGGATGTTGAAGCTCTCTCTGATGGCAGAAATTTTTGCTTCTATCTCGTCGGTTGTCTGTCTGTCGGCGTCTGCGACGCGGAATAAGAACCGATAGCGGATATCCTCTTTTGGGATTTCATTTCTTAAATATTCTTCGGAAACCAGCGCCATGTAGGTATGACTTTTCAGAGAGGCTTCATTGTCCGGCAGGAATCCGCAGATAGTAAATTCTTCATCAGCGGCGAAATCCATACCGTCTGAAAGGTATTTCTGAAAAGGCAGAGTGACTGTATCGCCAATATCGGCAGAGACGCCGAATTCCTTCAGCATACCCTCTGATACCACAAGTTCGTCTTCCTTTTGAGGAAATCTTCCTTCTGAGAGTTCTACTTTGTATAGTTTTTGTGCAGCGGAGTCCATGTAACATGTGGTAATATTGGCGTTTTCATGATAAAAGGAGCCGACGTCGCTTCTGAGACCGCCGGTTTCGATATCGTGATGGGCCATAAGACCTGCGGCCGTAGTTTCATCTTCGGCTCGGAACAAGGCATGCCAGGTAGGATAGGTCTGGCTGACCAGGGTAAATTCCGTATCCATGAAGGCAAATCCGATGGAAGGAACAAGAAAGAGAAGTACCGAAGTCAGGAAAATTGCAATTCCAGTCAGGATATTCTTACTCTTGTGATACTTCATATTGGCAATTGCCGTTCTTGTAACCATTTTCATGACTGACTCACCACCTTGCCGTCTTCAATCACGACCATGTAGTCCGCCATCTGGGCAATTCCTTCGTCGTGAGTAATCATAACCAGAGTCTGGCCGTAATCAGTGACACATTTTTTCATCAGATTTATCACTTCCAGTTCCGACTGAGAATCCAGATTGCCGGTGGGTTCGTCTGCACAGATAATGGCAGGATTTGCCGCGACAGCCCGGGCAATGGCGGCCCGCTGTTTCTGCCCGCCAGACAGGGTGGCCGGCATGGCGCGCCTTTTATCCTGAAGCCCCAGTTGAATCAGTAGCTCTTCGATTTCCGACTCCGGAACCTTTTTGCCGTCCAGGCCGAGAGGCAGAACGATATTCTCCCATACATTCAGCGAAGGAATCAAATTAAAATCCTGAAAGACAAATCCGATTTTTTTCCTGCGAAACTGCGCGAGCCGGTCTTCTTTTAGAGCGAATATATCTGTCTTTCCGATGAATACTTTACCGGAATCCGGTCTGTCAAGTCCTCCAATCATATGAAGAAGGGTAGATTTACCGGAACCGGAACGCCCTACGATTGCAGTAAATTTCCCAT
>CAOKJI010000412.1 GCA_948468495.1 uncultured Dorea sp.
GCCCTCTGGCCACCACTGGCTGATTCGTAATCACAATTGCTAATAGTCCCGATTCATTGAACAAACGAACAGCCTCCGCCGCCCCTTCTTCCAGCTCAAATTGCTCTTCCTGATAAATCAGCCCATCGTATCGATTCAGCGTCCCGTCTCTATCTAAGAACACACATACTTGTTTCCTGTCCAGACACTTACGCTCCCATACTCCTGCTGCCTGCTCCCTCTCCGCTTTTCGGAAACGTTCCGGCGTTCCGGCATCTTTCACGTATTCTGGCGTCCGATATCCGTATGCCTGATTTTGCGTCATCAACGGAACCAGAAGATCTTTCTCCAAATCTAATTTACCAGGAACTTCGATTCCCCGCAGAATATCCGATGACAGAATATAAATCCCTGCATTTACGCAATTCTCATACCAGTAATTACGCTTATTTAACTTGGAATCAATTCCCTTCACGCGGTTATCCGCGTCCAGGACAAGCAAATCTGAATCAAACGGATGCGCATTCGGATGAACCAGAAGTGTTGCTTTTCCCAGGTTACTCTCATGAAATTTAATCATCCTGTTCCAGTCCATACAAAACATCACATCTGCGTATATCAGCAGAAAATTATCCGGCAGCATTTCCTTCTTTAAATAATACAAAGCCCCGGCCGAACCCAACGGTATCCTTTCTTCGATATACCGGATATGCACGCCAAACCGACTTCCATCGCCAAAATATTCCTGAATCTTTTTACCCAGATGCCCCACAATCAGAATAAATTCATGAATCCCATATTCAGATATATTTTCTATCTGCCATTGAATCATTGGCTTCCCATTCAGTTTCAACATGGGCTTTGGTATCAAATCTCTTGTCAATTCCCTCATACGGCTTCCTTGTCCGCCTGCTTGTATAACAGCCACATAATCCTTACGCATGACGCTCTCTCCGCCTGAGATTCTCACGCACCGTTTTTCGGACTGCCTCTTCAGAAGTGTATGCCGCTTTCCATCCCGTTTCATGAATTTTATCCAGACAATACCGAAATCTTGGCACGTCGCCCTTCCATCCGCCCTCGCCGCCGGTATAATCATACTGGACGGAAGTAAGTCCCATTTCCTTACAGACAATATCTGCAATACCCGTTACGCTTGTCTCGCCTTCCACACCCACATTGTATAAAGTTACTCCCTGCTGCTTCGTTTCCTGAAATTTTAAAATCGCGTTAATCAAGTCCGATACGTAAATATAAGGTTTTGTCTGCCTCCCATTTCCAAGAATCTTCAACCGATTTGAATCACATTCCAATTTGCGGATAAAGTCAAATATTACGCCATGAGTAAGTCTTGGTCCAATAACATTAGGAAAACGAAATACCAGACTCTGCATATCGTTCATATAAGAAAAAGCGCTAATCAGCGCCTCGCTTCCCAGCTTTGCAGCGCCATAATAAGAAACCGGCGAAAGATTCGGCGTATTCTCATTCAGCAGTACGTCCCTCTTATCTCCATACACCGCAGAAGTTGATGCAAAAAACAACTTCTGCACATGATACTTTCTCATACAGGATAAAATGCAAAATGTTGTAGTATACGTGTTCTTATATTCCACTTCAGGATTGGAAGCGCTAGCCTGAATATCTGAATTAGCCGCCAGATGAAATACGTACTCTGGTAACTCCTTTTCAAAAATCTCCTCTAAAATTCCCGTTTCCGAAGCATCCGCTTCATAAAGGAGAAAATTCTTATTCTCTTCCAAACCACGGATATTCTCCCTAGTTCCCAGCGAAAAATTATCTACACAGATAACTCTATCCCCTTCTGCTAACAGAGCATCGCATAAATGGCTTCCAATGAATCCAGCTCCTCCAGCTACCAATACATTTCTCATACTCTTACTCCTTACCAGTATTTATTTCCTATATAAACTACAGAGGTACCGTCATGTTCAAACCGGAAATCAAAGCGTTTTAATCCTAAAGCCTCTTCTAAGCGTTTTTGTTTATACTTCTCACAATAAAATAACAAAAATCCACCCCCTCCCGCGCCCAGTAATTTTCCACCTGACGCGCCGTTTTGCAAGGCACATTGATACAACTCGTCAATCTTTGAATTGGTGACACCGCTGGCAAGCTCACGTTTCTTCATCCATCCTTCATTCATAATTCTGCCAAAATCCGACAATTCATTATTCTCCAGTGATTCTTTCATACATCTGGCCAGCCGGCACATCTCGATTAGATTCTGTGTTTTATCTTCCTGGGAAATATTTCTCCGCTGCTCCGCCAAAATTGTATTCGCATTATGCGTAATTCCCGTATAGAACATCATCAGATTTTCCTCCAGCGCTTCTTTTGTCTCACCCTGCATAATAATCGGCGATACACTCACTGAATCGTCTCTGTGAAATTCAATAAAATTCAATCCACCATACGCAGCAGCATACTGATCCTGTTTTCCAATTGGATTCCCCAATTTCTCAATCTCTACCTGACATGCTTCATGCGCCAGACGTCCTTTTGACACATATTTACCCTGATAACAGCACAGCGTATGTAAAAGCCCTACGGTAAAGGAGCTGGAAGAACCTAAACCCGTTCCGCTGGGCACGTCCGCCGTACTGCTAATCTCAACGCCGCTGATTCCCATATCCTTCAGAACCTGATGAAAGATAGAATGATGAATCTGGTTAATATCATCAACAATCTCTATTTCAGAATAACGCAGCGCTGTTTTTGTCTCGTCGAAATACGGATGAATCATCAGATACATGTATCGGTTAATCGTGCTGCTTAACACGCACCCTCCATGCTGCCTGTAGAATTTTGCAATATCGCTTCCGCCACCGCAGAAACTGATACGGAATGGGGTTTTTGTTATAATCATCGTTATTTCCTTCCTTTACTTTTCTAACTTGTTAATAACCTTTCCTCCACCATTCTCTTGCTCTCTCTGATTACCCGGTCCATATTCCAATACTCAAAATTACCAAATCGGCCATTCAGAAAAATTCCTTGAGAACAATAATATTCACGAATTACATTCATGTTTTTCCTATGATTCAAGTCATAAATAACATAAGCATATGGATGGCGGGTAAGATTAATAAATT
>CAOKJI010000413.1 GCA_948468495.1 uncultured Dorea sp.
GTAGCCTTGGATACTATGAAGGGATTAGGTATGCCGCGGGAGCATATTTTCTTTTCTGATGATGTGGAAACGGGAACGGCGTTGATTTTAGTAGATGAAAATACTAGCCAGAATGAGATTATTATTGTTCCCGGAGCATGTAATACGATTTTGGCAGAAGAGGTTGCAAGTATTGAAGAGGTTATTAAAGAGTCAGAATATGTGCTGCTTCAGCTTGAAGTAAATCAGGATGCAAACGAAATGGTAGTGGATACAGCTGTAAAGTATGGATGTAAGGTGATTTTTAATTCAGCACCATATGTTCCGTTTACAGATGAATTTTTGTCAAAGGTACATATGGTTACACCGAATGAAGTGGAAGCAGAAGAAATTACAGGAGTTCATGTGGATAGCCTGAAATCTGCAAAGAAAGCGGCAAAATATTTCAGGGAAAAGGGAGTAAAAGAGGTAATTATCACACTCGGTTCCCGGGGTGTATTTGTTTCCTCTGGAGGAAGAGAGGAGATTGTTCCGTCCTTCAAGGTAGATGCAGTAGATACGACAGGGGCAGGAGATGCTTTTAACGGTGGTCTTTTGGCAGCATTATCAAAGGGGGCGGACATTTGGGAGGCAGCCCGGTTTGCGAGCGGACTTGCTGCTATTTCGGTACAGAGAATGGGTACAACACCATCAATGCCCACACTTGAAGAGATAGAATTGTTTTTAAATAAGAATAAGTAAGAAAAGAGAGGAATTATGGATATGTCAAAAGAATATGACGTAAAAACATAAAATATGTTACTGCGAATGGAGTGGATAAAAACTTAAATATTATATAGAGTGCCAATGCAATAATAGTCTGGTTGACATCTTATTAAAATATTGCTATGTTAAGAATATAAGTTAGAAACATAGATGGAAGGGAACTTGTCGATGAATATATATGATGTAGCAAAAGAGGCGGGTGTTTCTCCTTCAACGGTGTCAAGGGTATTAAATAACAAGGACAATGTGAAAGAGGCTACCAGAGAAAAAGTTATGCGTGTAATAGAAGGGAAAGCATATAAGCCTAATCTCTTAGCACGCAATTTAAGTGTAGGGATATCAAGAAATATTGCATTTTTGGTTCCGGATATTGAAAATCCATTTTTTGCGAAAATATTGCATGGAATTTCAGACTGTGCATTAGAAAATGATTATAATGTATTCATGTATGATACAGATGAAAATACAGAACGTGAGCATAAGATTTTAAATAATTTAAAGCCTGAGCTGATACGGGGGATTATTATTACACCAGTATCAGAGCTTGATGGGGAGACGGCGGAAAAGCTTAGAACGTTTGAAAAGCAGGGAATCCCGGTTGTGCTTGTTGATAGAGATATCAAAGGCGGGAAGTTAGACGGAGTTTTCTCTAATGATATAGATGGGGCATGTGAAGCGGTAGAGTGCCTGATTTGCGAAGGCCACCGGAGAATTGCAGCAATAACAGGTCCTGAGACTTCGAAGCCGGGTAACGAACGGTTGATTGGATATAGAAAAGCTTTGGAGAAAAATGATATTCCCATTAAATCAGAATACATTATTAGCGGGAGTTTTAAAGAAATTGGCGCATATTATGCAATGAACGAGCTGATGAATCTTGAGGAATCCCCGACGGCTGTTTTTTCTTGTAATAATATGACCACGTTAGGATGTCTGAGATATTTTAAAGAAAAAGGGCTCAAGCTAGCCCGCGATATTTCGCTTGTATGTTTTGATGATATTAAAGAACTGGAGTATACAGATATTCATCTGACAGCTGTACTGCGTCCAGTGTATGAAATGGGATATGAGGCAATGCAGCTTTTAGAAAAAAGGTTTGAGGATGGAAATATCCTGGATTCTAATAAGTACATCATCAGAAGACATACGGTAAATGCCTGGCTCGTAAAACGTGGGTCAGAAAAATATAACTGGATTTAAAGCAAATATAAAGGACAGAGGTACGCAAAAAGGAAAGTGTATGTCTGTCCTTTTTCTTTTTGACAGGGATTGACATAAAGAAGACGAAGTGGTAATATCATTTTAGGAACATATTATAAATATATATGAACAAAAGTTCATAAACGTGTAATTACTATAGAAAGGGGATGATGCGGTGGAACGAAGAGAAATAGAGGAGATTGTCAGAAGGTGTGTTATGGAGAAGCTTGAGAATGGAGGGAAGGAGTATATTGTTGCAGCTAACTGGAAGATGAATATGTCTGCAAAGGCAATAAAAAGCTTTCTTGAAGAGATGAATCAGGTAGAAATTCCAAAGCACTTAAGAACGATTATTTTCCCGCCATACCCATATCTGAATATTTTTCAGAAAATGCTGCGATATAGCAGAATCACTTACGGAGCCCAGGATATTGCAAAGGAAGAAAAAGGAGCTTATACGGGGGAAGTAAGCGCTGATATGCTTATAGATATGGGATGCTCCTATACTCTGACCGGTCATTCAGAGAGAAGAAGCTATTACGCTGAAACACCAGAAATTGTGGCGGAGAAGACAAGAGCAGCAATTATGCATAGCTTAACACCGGTTATATGTATCGGGGAAACACTTGAGCAGAGACAGAGCGGCAGATATAAAGAGATTCTGAAAGCGCAGTTAGATGCAGTAGAAGCATCTGTAAGAGAGAGTATGGGCGTATGTATGATAGCTTATGAGCCTGTATGGGCAATAGGAACCGGGGTAATACCGAAAATATCGGAAATCAGAGACACACATAAGTTTATCCATGAAGTTCTTATATCCTATGGCGGAACCTATAGGAAAACAGTACCTATTCTATATGGAGGCAGTGTTAGTGAGAAAAATGTGAGGGAGATTGCATCTGTAAAATATGTGAATGGCTTTTTGATCGGTGGAGCGAGTCTTAACGCAGAAAGATTTAAAACAATAATAAAATTATTAAGTGTGGATTGAAAATAATGAAAATTAATAAAGAAGAGCTTAGAGAGATTGTCCGTCATGTTCTTATCTGTTATATGCGCAGAAAGGAATGTGAAGAAAGTAGAGAAAAGACACTTTTTATCATACCATTATATCCGGTTGGCTTAGGTGAAATGCTTTTGGAATATGAA
>CAOKJI010000414.1 GCA_948468495.1 uncultured Dorea sp.
CGATAACCTGCTGATTACAAATCAGCTGCTCTGCCAATTGAGCCACATCGGCAAGATGTGTATAAGAGCAACTGATTTGTAATCAGCAGCTCCCCTGCGATTGACAAGTCAATCTAAAAGAATTGAGCCACATTGGCGAAATGTGTATATAAGCAACTGATTTGTAATCAGCAGCTCTTCTGCGACCTACAAAGTCAATCTAAAAGAATTGAACCACATCGGCAAGATGTAAAACTAATTCTTAGTGACTCCACCGGGAATCGAACCCGGGTTACCGCCGTGAAAGGGCGATGTCTTAACCGCTTGACCATGGAGCCGTATCTATGTCAACGCAAATCCGCGGTGACCGTTTTTAATACTAGCATAATTGGATGGTAATTGCAACACTTTTTTCAAAAATTGATGCGAAAACGACAAACTTATAATAAAAGAATATTTTAGAAGGAAATGGATGACACTAAGCAGGTACATGACTGTTGCAAATAGCGAATAGTCTGAAAAACAGATTCTGGAAAGAGGGTAAGACAGGATGGAACGATATCTTGTTGAGCACTGCGCACCAACGCTGGCTTCATTAAAAACCGGGAATTTGTTTACCTACGTTTGTTCTTCGCTTAAGGAGCTGAATACCTATATTGCATTTTGGAATCTGCGTATGGGAGTAAAAGGCATTTCCATGTGTGCGCTTAGAATCAGAGGACATTCGGCGTTAATTTATGTATATCGGAGAAGCCTTTTGAAAAGGGATGTGGAAAGACCTGGGGCAGAGGATTTTCTGCGCAATTTGGGGTATGAATGTACTGATGTGGATGAAATGGTAGATGAGCTTAAAGTACGTCTGGCGGAAAATGCGGTTTTTCCGCATGAGATTGGTCTGTTTCTGGGTTATCCTTTAGGAGATGTAATTGGTTTTATGGAGAACGGCGGCAGGAATAGCATTTGTTCCGGATGTTGGAAGGTTTACTGCGATGCGGAGGAGGCGGTACGTACATTTCAGAGATTCCGGAAATGTACAGAGGCCTATGTGCGTTTATGGAGTCAGGGAGAAAAGAGTGTCTGGCAGCTGACGGCTACAACTTAATACGGCAATAGAGGATGAACAGTTTGGGGCGGAGGAGTTTGCAGGGCAGGGATGATTACAAAAATTTGATGAGTTCAGACAGGAGGAGAACATGGTACAGGAATGGAACGGGTTTGCCGGCGGAGAGTGGCAGAAAGAGATAAATGTCCGGGATTTTATACAGAGGAATTACACACCGTATGAAGGGGACGAATCTTTTCTGGCAGGGGCGGCTAAGGCAACGAAAGAATTATGGAATCAGGTAATGGAGCTCTCAGAGGAGGAGAGAAAGAGGGGAGGCGTTCTGGATATGGATACGAAGATTATATCCGGAATTACGTCCCATGGACCGGGATATCTGAATAAAGAAAAAGAGAAAATCGTCGGTTTTCAGACAGATAAGCCCTTTAAACGGGCATTGCAGCCTTACGGCGGAATCCGTATGGCGATTAAAGCATGCGAGGAAAATGGTTACCAAGTGGATTCAGCTATCGTGGATTTTTTTATGAAGCATAGAAAAACGCATAATGACGGTGTGTTTGACGCTTATACGCCGGAAATGCGCGCCTGCCGTTCCAGCCACATTATTACAGGACTGCCGGATGCATACGGGCGGGGGCGGATTATCGGAGATTACAGAAGGGTTGCTCTCTACGGTGTTGACCGTTTGATTGAGGATAAAAAACGGCAGAAGGACGGGACAAGAGTGATTATGTATTCGGATGTGACCAGACAGCGGGAGGAATTGTCCGAGCAGATAAAGGCCCTGAAAGAATTAAAAGAGTTGGGAGAAATCTATGGTTTCGATATTTCCAGACCGGCCGGGAATGTGAAGGAAGCAATTCAATGGCTGTATTTTGGATATCTGGCTGCAATTAAGGAGCAGAACGGCGCGGCGATGTCTCTGGGAAGAACGTCAACCTTCCTTGATATTTATTCAGAGCGTGATTTGAAGAACGGGACCTTTACAGAGGAAGAGATTCAGGAGTTTGTCGACCATTTTGTTATGAAGTTAAGGCTGGTGAAATTCGCCAGAACGCCGGAATATAACGCGTTGTTTTCTGGGGACCCCACATGGGTGACTGAATCGATTGGAGGTATGGGAATTGACGGCCGTTCTCTGGTTACGAAGATGTCCTTCCGTTTCCTGCACACACTGTCAAATCTCGGAGCCGCGCCGGAACCGAATCTTACCGTATTATGGTCTGTGAATCTTCCGGTGAATTTTAAACGGTATTGTGCAAAGACTTCGATTCTGTCTTCGGCCATTCAGTATGAAAATGACGATTTGATGCGGGTGAGCCATGGGGATGACTATGCAATCGCATGCTGCGTGTCCTCTATGCGCGTGGGGAAGGAGATGCAGTTTTTCGGCGCCAGGGCGAATCTGGCAAAGTGTCTGTTGTATGCGATTAACGGCGGCGTTGACGAGCTGTCCGGCAAACAGGTGGGCCCCAAATACCGGCCTGTTACATCGGAGTATTTGGATTATGAAGAGGTCATGGAGCGTTTTGACGATATGATGAAATGGCTGGCAGGAGTTTATGTAAATACCCTGAATATCATTCACTATATGCATGATAAATACTGTTATGAGAGGCTTCAAATGGCGCTCCATGATAAGAAAGTAACCAGATGGTTTGCAACTGGGATTGCCGGACTTTCCGTAGTGGCGGATTCCTTATCTGCAATTAAATATGCCAGAGTAAGGACAATTCGGAATGACAAAGGGATTGTAGTGGATTATGAAGTAGAAGGTGATTTTCCAAAATACGGAAATGACGACGACCGGGTAGATGAGATTGCCTATCATGTTGTGAAGGAATTTATGCATTATATTAAAGGAAATCACACTTACAGGGGCAGTATTCCTACCACATCCATTCTTACGATTACTTCCAACGTCGTGTATGGAAAAAATACTGGTTCAACTCCGGACGGAAGGCGGGCAGGGGAAGCATTTGCACCGGGGGCGAACCCTATGCACAGAAGAGACAGCAAAGGTGCGGTGGCGTCCTTAAGTT
>CAOKJI010000415.1 GCA_948468495.1 uncultured Dorea sp.
CTCATAGCGGGCTCGAAATTCCCGGTCTTCCTCTCCATCTTCAAAGTACGACTCCATCACTGCACTGCCTCCGAAATTCTTTTATGATAGTTCTGTAAGAACATTTATTCTATTCTCACAACACATATTCTTTGCCAAGAATATTTATATTATAAATCTATTTGTGTGTCATGTCTAATACACGTTTGTACTCATTTGGCAGCTCATTTACTCATACAACAGCGAAGGTCAACAGCCTGCTCCCCAAACCCACTACGATACAGAAATATAAGATTTCCAACAAATTAAAAATAACCGCTGTAAGATATAACTATTTCCGTTATACTATCTTACAGCAGTTATCGTTCTACTAATAGTTAATTCCGTTAATGGCCAACTCTCCATCCACAACACCGAAATTTATATTGGATGATCCTCCGTCTGAGATGGAAAATCCCGCCATGCTGGGTTGGAAGTTCTCAATATCAGCCGCTTCCACAGACTTTAACAGCCCTTCTGTAAAGACTGTTTCCGCTCCCAGATTCAGAAAATCTTCTTTCGTCTCAACCACATCAACATCCGGCAAGCCCACATAAACCGGAAATGCAGTCAGTTCTGCCAGCGCTTCCAAATCCTTTTGGGCAGCTGCGTCTTTTACTTTTCTGGCAAATGCCTCTGCTGCCTCACTGTCCACCGCAAAATTATCCTCGTATACTTTCCCTGTCTGTATGCTTTGTGTATCTTCTTCTGCTTTTTCTACGGTCTCTTCCTCAGTCTTTTCTGTGTTTTCCCCATCTGTTTTCTCTGCATCTCCTTCCTGTATTTTCTCGACAGCCTCCTCACTGTCCGCCAAAGAATCCGGCTCACTTTCCCTCGATATGTCTGCGGGCGTACTCTGCTGTGTATCCTGTCCGGACTGTCTGCCATCTCCGCATCCAGTCAAAACCGCTCCTGCCAGAGCCAAACTCAAAATAATAATCGATGCACTTTTCATTTTCTTTCTCATCTTAAACTCCTCCTGTTATTTCAAATTCTATCTCCCCTGATGAACCAGGTGCAATTTCATATTTCTCAAAAATGATAACCGGACGGTTCTTCTCATTGATATAGAACTTTGTCTCTTTCGAAATTCCTGTAAAACCTCCTTCCTCTGGTGTAAAAAATACTTCTCCTTCCTGTCGCCTTTCTGCAATCTGTTCCCTGATGCTTTCATTTACCAGTTCTATATAATCACTGCCCAGCATATCCTTTAAAGTAACCATTTCTCCTGTTCCTAAAGAAAGATTATAAAACCTTGATTCATTATAGGCATTTGTCCAATTTTCGGTTCCCCTCACTACAAAAGAAAGGTAATCGTTATTCTGCTGCTTAATCTCATATCCCACCGTAATCTTTATCTTATGATTCGCCCACTCTTCCAGTGTCCCTCCTGTTTCCAGAAAAGCGGTCCTGTATTCCTCTGCACGCTGCATTGCCTCATCTGCATATTGATTACAACAATCAAGTATCTCCTGATTAATCTCATCTACCTTTAACCCGGTATCCTCTGCAATCATTTCTATGGTCGGTATCTCCACAGAAACCTCTATATCATCTTTTTCTGTTTCATAAGAACGGAATGTTAGTACCCTCGCCAGGCCGCCGATTACGGGCAGCTGCGCCGCTTCTGCCGCAAATACCTGACTTGTATTCAAAGCCAGCGTAAAAAAAACACATACTGTTGCAGCAGCCGCTTCCATAGCATGTATCATTCTTTTAAAACTATGACTGCCTCCAGCTTTTTTTGTCTGCCGCTTCCTCGATTTTTGTATTTCCTGCTGTATCCGCATATCAAGTTCCTTGGGAATCACAATATTATCATACTCTTCCTTCAGTTTTTCTAAACTTCCCATAAATCCGCCTCCTGCATATTTTCTTTTAATTGTTTTAGGCCGCGATATAACTTTGTTTTAACTGTATTCAGATTCATCCCCATAATACGGGAAATCTCTTTCAAAGATAGTTCTTCAAAGAACCTGAGTTTTATGATTCCCTGTACATCAAGATCCAGTCTGTCCAATTCCTTTTCTATATCATCATCCGACTCATAACTTTTTTCGTAATAGACCTCTTGTGCCAACGCATCATCAGACAGAACAACCCTTTTGCGCTTTTTTATGACCGCCAGACATTCATTGATCAAGATTCTATAAAACCAGGTCCTGACTGCTTCTGTATTGTTTATGCTTTCATATGATTCCAGTGCTTTACAGACAGCGCTCTGGACAACATCAAGAGCGTCCTCCTGATTTCTGGTATAACTGTAGGCCACCCTATAAAACCTGTCCTGATTTTCCAGGATATACTGAATCAGATTTTCATACAATATTTGTTTCATAACAGGTACGCGCCTCTCCATTTTACTCTTTTACTATATAGATTTTTCTGACATCCAAAAAGTTTCATAAGGAACAAAAAAGATGACCTTTACATAATCCGGCATTTATAGCAGAAAAATTAATGATAAAAAATCGAGCAAAGCTTGACTGCAAGATTCGCTTCGCGGCCTTGTAAATCCGGAGCCGTTTCCTATACTAAAAAAAATACCAGCCATACTCGGCTGGTTGATTATTGGCATATTGCCAGGTCTTCATGCCATAAAACTGATGCCCCAAAATGTTCTGGAGGCTGATCTGATTCTTGGCACCGGTATAAATTGCAGCGAAACAGGGATTTGAACTCGCCGGGGAAATCCCTGTTTCAAGTACTGATTGGACAACAGATATTCTTTCACTGCATCCTTTTCGTCCATCCCCAGAGCCATCATGATCAAAAATCCGGCCGCCCCGTCCTGTCCTTCCCGGCAGTACAGTGAAAATAAAGATTCCCGTCATTTTGCAACAAAAGGGCAAATAGTCTTTGATATGCCGGATTGTCAAACGCCATGGTCTGATATCCCTCTTTTCAATATTCCAGAATATTTCGAAACTGTTCGGCATTCATCTTACTATTTATTATTTATTCTGCCAATGAGAATCGGAAATCCTCCGCCATCCTGTTTTCAAACAATCCTTATATGCTCCAAATCAAAATTATCTTCGGTATATTCCCCCCACGGTAAAGA
>CAOKJI010000416.1 GCA_948468495.1 uncultured Dorea sp.
CTTCAAAATTCAACCATGACGGTATTGTGCAGTTTTTCTTGACCGCCCTCATATCATTTCTTCTGCGGTACTCCCCAAAGTCCACGTCTACAAGCGTCACAATATCTGCTGCGGAACCGGCCTTTACCTCTGATATTGCCGTTGGCCCTGGTAAAGCATCCCCTTCATCTTCCATATCAATGCCGACAACCCCTATTGCGTCCCTCGCCATTTCAATAGCTTCTGTCAGTGTATCCCCCTCGGTATTTATATCAAAATCAGGAACGTACACCACATAGCCAACTTTATCCGGCATTAGAATAATTGGATAAGAATTTTTCATAGAAAACACCTCCTAAATTCTTGTAGGCTTATTTCAGCCCACGCCTTTTAATAATAGATTTAGCCAAATTTTCTTTTATCTCCTTGTGTCTTGGAACACTCTCACGTTCTGTGCCTTTTATATAGACATCATGGTCTGAACCATGCCGTTTAAACTTCCAACCATTACTTTCCAGTAGTTTAATCAGGTCTTTTGTTTTCATTCCGTTTCCTCCCCACAATTGTAATTATACGCTCATTATACGTATATGCCAATCCATATGTAATGCAAACGGCTGCTGTACTACACAATTGTTGTGTTCCCTTTCCTGAGCTGTGCTTCCAGCATTACCTGCTTATTTTTAAATTCTTTCCCCCCAATCAGATCAGAGAGAATCTGTACAGATTCCTTTGCAAGTCTCTCAATCGGCTGCACAACAGCCGTCATTCTCGGCTCTGCCAGTTCCGTGATAAAAGTTCCGTCATAAGCAACAAATTTTACATCTCTCGGCACCTTCAAATGTCTGCGGATTGCTTCATTCATGCATTCAATTGCCAGCCAGTCTACCGCAAATACACCGTCATAATCAAATTCCTTCGAGAATACGTCTCTGACAACTTCCCGATAATATTCCGCGTCAAACCGGTTCCATTCCAATTCATAAGTATACGTTTCAATCTGGCGCCCCTTCATAATCCGTTCAAACTCATAATGTCTCTCATGATAAGGCGACTCCACCGCCGTAGAACCTCTGAAATGCAAAATCTTCCTGCAGCCGTTACGAATCAGGGCCTCCGCGGCCAGACGCCCTCCCTCTTTATGATTTACCGCCACTACCGGAATATGCTCTCCTAAGTATCTGTCCAATGCAACAATCGGTTTGTGAATCTTCTGGTACTCTTCCACATCCAGCGAATGAACTCCCGTAATCACCCCGTCCACAATATGACGGTTCAGCATATCCAGATACTCCAGTTCCGCATTGCTCTCCTTTACCGTACTGCAGAGCATCATCTTATATCCTGCTTCGTACAGCTCATCTTCCACAAAATTGATAAATTCCACAAAAAACGGATTCGATACACTGGGAACAATCACAGCGATAATTCCGGTACGTTTATGATACAGGTTCCTAGCCAGCTCGTTGGGGGTATAATTCAGCTCCCGCATTGCAATCTCAATCTTTTCTCTGGTCTCTTCTGCCACGTAGCCGCTGTCATTTAGCATTCTGGATACCGTACCCACGCCTACGCCGGCTCTTTTTGCAACGTCCTTAATTCCCGCCACTTTCTCTTACCTCCCGGGCGCATCGCCCCTTATGAGAATCTTTTCTGTTTTTTCCTTTATCGCATCTGGAAAATTACTTACTATTCTTCTGATATTTCTATACTGTAAATAGTATTCATTCAACTCTTTTTTGGAATACTGATATATTTTATCAGACGTCATAGAAATCAGTAACTGCGTAAAATATCTTTCCCAGCTTTCATATTCTCCTGCATCAACATAATCCGACGTAGCATTTAATATCTGCGGAAGTTCCCCTGACTGTATGAGGCCCGAATTCAAAATCAAATACTCAAAAGACTCCGGCATCCAAATAGCGATTCTTCGCTCTGTTCTTGTGTCAAAATACTCCAGACAATTTTCAATCATTGCGCCAAATGCTGCGCCGTCGACAATAATCAGTATATCCTCTTCTCCAAGCTCCTGAACCCGGCCCAATACTTTGCTGTTTCCTCCCGCGCTTATCACAGAACTCTTCCTGAACAGATGCGAAAAAAACTGATACCCGGAATTACTATCCTCTGTAATAATCGTTTGCATTCTGTTATTTGCAATGACAGGATAGTTGCTATACAACTCATGAAACCGATGATAAGACTCCTTTACATCCCCATGCTTTCCTTCTGTGATAATCTCATAAATCTCATGAATGCTGTAAGGCAGCATTGGAAATGGCGAACGGTTCACTAATACAAAATAATTTCCCGACGTTTTAACAAATTCTGCAAACTCTTTTGAAAATACAAAATTATTATTTTCTTCAATAAAAATAACTGTATCCTCCAAAGGCTCTAAAATATCCTGCCAGCTGCGCCCTATCTCCTGCCTTAAATACACATAATACTTACTGTCGGTAGACACAGCATATCCCGATTCCCTTCCAACGCGGAGGTACTCATACATCATATGCAGAAGCGTAGTTTTCCCTGTAGCGCTGTTTCCTTTGATTACGGTAATATTCCTTCGTATTGTAAATTCAAATAGCATTCTTTTACTTCTAACCCGAAAATAAAAACTACCCTTCATTAAGTGCTGCCTCCGCCTCTAAGAGTCCCTCTACATATTCTACACGATTCCGTACAATTCGCCCGGTATTCATGATTTGAATTTCAAATTCTCCTTCAAAGCGAATCATATGCTGCAGATACACAACCAGCTCCTTTTTCTCAGCAATTTTCAAGACCCACTTTGCACAATTATTTCCGCAGTTCGACAAATTATAGACAAAAGAATCATCCTTCAGCATCAGTATCAGAACTTTTACGCCTCCGGATAAATCTTTTGGCGAACCGCTCCCATAACAGGGCTTTCAATGATATGCGGACTAATCACCGACGACTGGTCCACATCCTGAATCATTGCTTTCACCAGCTCGTCTTCCATCCACTCATCCTCATATACATTGTCAAAATACGACGGAGCATCCGTCATATATTCGATACCGCTATAGTACCATATTTTCAACATACTGCTCTTCACACCTTTCAAATACAC
>CAOKJI010000417.1 GCA_948468495.1 uncultured Dorea sp.
AAGTATGACATTCAGGATTATGATTATATTGACCCTCATTTTGGTGTGATTATAAATGACCTTGAGGAGTCAGAGTGGAGAGATAATCCGCCGGCTTTCCATGCGGCAAGGTATCAGAAAAGAGTGACAGATTGGGAGAATCTTGAAGAGAGCAACAAATTTTTTGCGAAATTGGTGGAAGAGATTCATAAAAGAGGTATGAAAGTAATTCTGGACGGTGTGTTTAATCACTGCGGTTCGTTTCATAAATGGATGGACAGGGAGCGTATCTATGAAGGCAGGGAAGGATTTGAACCGGGTGCGTATATCTCTGCGGACAGCCCTTATCGCTCTTATTTTGATTTCCGAAATTCGGGAGACGACGCCTGGCCGGATAATGGAAATTATGACGGCTGGTGGGGGCATGACACGCTGCCTAAGCTGAATTATGAGGCTTCTAAGGAGTTGGAGGAGTATATACTGCGGATTGGAAAGAAATGGGTATCTCCCCCGTACAATGTAGACGGCTGGCGGCTGGATGTGGCGGCGGATTTGGGACATGATAAGGAATATAACCATACGTTTTGGAAGAAGTTTCGGAAAGTGGTGAAAGAGGCGAATCCGGAGGCTTTGATTCTGGCGGAACATTACGGTGATCCCCGGGAATGGCTGGAAGGCGACGAGTGGGATTCGGTTATGAATTACGACGCTTTTATGGAGCCGGTTACCTGGTTCCTGACAGGGATGGAGAAGCATAGCGACGAGGAACGCGGGGACCTTTGCGGCAATGCATATGCATTTGTCAATATGATTTCTCATAGTATGTCGTGTTATATGGCGCCTTCTCTTCAGACAGCGATGAACGAGTTGTCGAATCATGATCACTCCCGTTTTCTGACCAGAACCAATCATTTGGTAGGCAGACTGGGAGCTTACACTGCTGAAGATGCGGAGAGAAATGTAAATATTGCCGTTATGCGTCAGGCTGTGATGATGCAGATGACATGGGTAGGAGCGCCTACAGTGTACTATGGAGATGAAGCGGGGCTCTGTGGATTTACAGATCCGGATAATCGAAGGACCTATCCATGGGGGCGGGAAGATCAGGATTTGATTCGGTTTCACAAGATTATGATAGATATTCATAAGCGGTTTCAGGTATTTCGGACCGGTTCGATTAAAATCCTCAAAGCGGAGGAATGTGTGTTAGCTTATGGGAGGTTTGACGGTCGGAATCAGTTTGTGATTGCGGTTAACAGCAGTGAGGAGCTAAGGCAGGTTCAGATACCGGTTCAGTTGGCAGAACTTCCGGCGGAGGGAACGGTAGTTCGTCTAATCTATAGCGATTACGAAGGCTACACAACAAAACCTTCGACCTGCATGATTGAAGCGGGGAATATTGCAATTCAGATGGATGCGCATTCGGCGGTAATTTTTGGGAATACGGCAGAATAAAGAATTACTGTTCACACAGTGCTTTGCATGTTACTGTGAACAGTGACAATAAAGATAATAACGAAAAAGGCCCTGAAAGTGGCAGGCTTTCAGGGCTTTTTCCATCCAAGGTTAGGATGTGCTTTGTCTCAAAACAGCTTAATTTTACTTATTTCGTGAGTACCTCTGCGCCGGTCTCTGTAATCAGAACCATGTATTCAATCTGTGCAGATAAGCCGCCGTCTATTGTGTGAACAGTCCAGCCGTTGTCCTCATCTACAAAGAAATCAGGACTGCCCTCGTTAATCATCGGCTCAATGGTAAACATCATGCCGGGAACAAGGACCATCTCAGAGCCTTTAGGAGTCACATAACTGACAAAAGGTTCTTCATGGAATTCAAGGCCGATGCCATGGCCGCCAATTTCTTCCACAACAGAATACCCGCAGGCCTGTGCGTGGGAATTGATGGCATAGGCGATGTCTCCCAGATGACCCCATGGCCTGGCGGCACGAAAACCAAGTTCTACACACTCGGCGGTGACATCAATAATCCGTCTGCTTCTTCTGCTGACATTACCGATTGCAAACATGCGCGAGGCATCGGAGTAATACCCATCCAAAATGGTAGAGACGTCTACGTTAACGATGTCTCCTTCCCTCAGAACATCATGTTCGTTAGGAATACCATGACAGATAACATCATTGATAGAAGTACATACACTCTTCGGAAATCCTTCAAAATTCAGAGGGGCGGGAACTCCGCCATGCTCTGTCGTATAGTCGTACACCAGCGTATCAATCTCTGCAGTATTCATACCGGCCTTTATATGTGCGGCTACATGATCGAGAACCGCCGTATTCAGCGCTGCGCTTCTTTTGATGGCTGCTATCTGTTCTGGTGTCTTAAGCAGGCTACGATTCGGAACAATCTGCCCCCTCGCGGCGAGCTTCCAAAGCTTAATATCCAGTCTGTCCATGGATGAATCCATCTCCTTTTTGAAATAATTGTGAGGAAAGAGAAGACAAATGCCCTCAATCATTTGTCATTGCTCGCTTGTTTATTGTAGCATACTTTTTTCAATTGTGCTATAATGGATTTCAAATTAATCATGCGGAAGGAGTGGCAAAAGTATGTTACGAATTGGAATGCTTACAAGCGGGGGCGATTGTCAGGCATTGAATGCAACCATGCGGGGCGTTGTTAAGGGAATCTTTAATGAGAGAAATGATGTGGAGATTTATGGATTTCAGGCAGGATATAAAGGGCTTATATATTCTGATTTTAAGATGATGACCTCCAGAGATTTTTCGGGGATTCTGACGGTGGGAGGGACGATACTTGGAACCTCCAGGCAGCCGTTTAAGAAGATGCGGGATCCGGACGAGAACGGACTGGACAAAGTAGAAGCTATGAAGCATACGTACCATAAGCTGAGTCTTGACTGCCTGGTGGTACTGGGAGGCAACGGCACCCATAAGACAGCGAATATGCTGAGTGAAGAGGGGCTGAATGTAATCACGCTTCCGAAGACGATTGATAATGATCTGTGGGGAACGGATATGACATTTGGTTTCCAGAGTGCGGTTGACATTGCGACGGATACGATTGATAAGATTCATACGACAGCAACATCCCACAACCGCGTATTTATCGTGGAGATCATGG
>CAOKJI010000418.1 GCA_948468495.1 uncultured Dorea sp.
ATGCTTTGCGCAATAAGGTACGCTGTTTCCGTCAGGCAGCTCTGGGCCGCACAGGTGGAAAAAATTTTATAAAAATACGATAAAAAATTGTCAAAATTGGTGATTGCAATTATAGAAAAAAGTAGTATACTAAATTTGGTTTTATATAACATTTATTTTTAATAAGAAGGAATGGAGGCAGCATATGCAGCACATGGATGCGATAATTAAGAGGCTGGAAGATATCGAGCTGACTGCCGAACAGATTGTAGATCGCGCGGAGGCAGGCAAGAATGATATTGGCCAGCGGATTCAGGCACAGCGGGACGCTTTTGACGAGAAGCTGGTTGCGGATACGGCGCAGAAGCTAGAGAAAATTAAGACGGAAGCTGAACAGAAGCTGAATCAGATTCTGGAAGATGAGAAGCGCAGGCAGCATTCGATTATTGATAATCTGGAGAAGGAATATGAAGAGAATCATGAGGCGTATGCGCAGGAGATTCTGGAGAATATTATAGCGGTATAGATTCGTAACAGTTCAGGCAGGTCTGCGCATATGCCGCGCTGTCCGGGTTTCAGGCAGCGGGGTATGACGGGCGCCGGCAAGGAGGGAACATGGGAAATGTAATGTCGTACAGCGGCATTGTGACGAAGGTTCGGGCTATGCAGGCTAAGCTTCTTACGAAAAAGGACTTTGAGAATATCGCCGGATTAAGAAGTGTTCCGGAGGTAGTAGAGTATTTGAAGGGGAAGCCAGCCTATGCAGAGGCGCTGAGCCGGATGGATGAGACGCTGTATCACAGAGGGAATGTGGAAAAGGTTCTGGGACAGTCATTGTATGCGGATTATTCCAGAATATACCGGTTTGCAGGCATGAAGCAGAAGCAGTTTCTAAAGGGCTTCTGGAAGCAGTACGAGATTGCGCTGATTAATTATTGTCTGCGGATTGTATTTAACCATTATGACACGCCCTTTGATTTGGATTATAAGAAAGAGTATTTTGACAGGTTTTCACAGATTTCGATTGATAAGCTGGTCACATCGGAGAATATCAGAGAGCTGGTTGAGAATCTGAAGGGAACAGAGTATTACGAGCCTTTATGGAGCTTTAAAGACGCGGAAGAGGCGACTCTGTATGATTACAACATGGCGCTTGACCAGTATTATTTCCGGAATGCATGGCGCAGGCAGCGGAAGATGTTGAGTAAGGAGGAGCGGGAACTGTATACCAGGGACTGCGGGATGAAGATTGATCTTCTGAACCTGCAGTGGATATACCGGGCAAAGAAGTATTATCATATGCTCCCGCCGGATATTTATCAGATGATGATTCCAATTCAGTATCGGCTGCGGGAGGATGAATTTAAGGCGTTGGTCGAGGCTCCCACCATAGAACAATTTATCCAGCTTGTGTCAAATACGTACTATAAGAGATATTTTGACCCGTCGTGGCAGCAGTACTCGATTGAGCAGGTATATAAGGACTGTCTTCACAAGCTGTATGTATCGGACAGAAGAAGGAATCCTTATTCTATTGCGACGGTGAATACTTACCTGTTTCTGAAAGAGGAGGAGATCGATAAATTGATTACAGCCCTTGAGTGTATCCGTTATGGACTGACACAAAAGGAAACGCTGGAGTACTTAGGAGGTGTGATTCAATGATTGTTAAGATGAAATTCTTACAAATCAGCGGGCCGGAGACGGACATTGACCGGATGTGCAATCAGTATCTTTCCAAGCATGAGATGCAGCTGGAAAGCGCGATTGCCGAGCTTAAGACAACCGACAATCTATTGCCGTTCGTGGAGGTGAATCCCTACAGAGGCTCTCTTGCCAGGGCGGAACAGTTCTGCGGGCTTCTTACGGGGGATAAGCCTGCGCCGGATTTGTCGATGGATAAGGAATCTATGATGTCAAAGCTCTGGGATATTCAGCATGAATATGTGGAAATGCAGGAAAAAAGGGAGATTTTAAAAAAGCAGTCTGACGAGACGAAGGAAAGCGCCAATGCGCTGGAGCCTTTCCGGACGATGAATGTGGATTTAGGAAAGGCCGGGGATTACCGTTTCTTAAAGATGCGGTTCGGCAGACTGGGGCTGGAGCAGTACAGACGGCTTGACAAATATCTGTTTCAGGATTTGAAGGCGGTATTTATTGAAGGCTCCCGTAATGAGAACTATGTGTACGGCGGGTATATAACAGCCAACCGGGATAAGGGAGAGGTGGACGCTGTGTTTAACTCTCTGCGGTTTGAACGGATTTCCCTGGGAGGGAATTTTAAGGGTACGCCGGAGGAAGCCTGGCAGGAGATTAAGAAAAAGCAGGATTATATGAAGCAGCAGATTGAAGAGCTGGATGAGAAGATGATGAAGCTTATGAATTCCCATGCAGCGATGCTTCTTGGGGCGAGAGAGCAGTTACAGGAGCTTGCAGATTACTTTGATATCCGCAAGAAGGCCGCGAAGATCAGCGGTAATGAAGAAAAGAGTGGACGTTATATTCTCTGCGGCTGGATGGGCGAGGATGATGTGGCGAAGTTTCTTCAGGAGACAAAGGATGATCCGAATGTCATGGTTCTTGTGGAGGAAAACAGAGAGAAATTCTTCGGCGAACCGCCGACGAAGCTTAAGAATCCAAGATTCTTTAAGCCCTTTGAGATGTTTATTGAGATGTACGGGCTCCCGGCGGCGGATGAGATGGACCCTACGATGTTCGTAGCTCTGACGTATACCTTTATCTTCGGCGCTATGTTTGGCGACTTAGGGCAGGGCGCTGTGCTTTTCGCGGCGGGAGGTCTTTTGTATCTGACGAAGAAGATGAATCTGGCGGGAATTATCTCAATTGCAGGTCTCTTCTCCATGTTTTTCGGTCTTATGTTCGGAAGCGTGTTCGGATTTGAGGATGTGATTCCGGCGTTGTGGCTGAAACCGGTGGAAGCGATGACAAAGCTGCCCTTTATCGGTCAGTTGAATACCGTATTTATCATAGCGATTGCCTTTGGTATGGCGCTGAATATTCTGGTGATGATATTCCAGATTATGAACGCGGCCAAAAGTCACGATTTGGAAAATCTGCTATTTTCCCATAATGGTCTGGCG
>CAOKJI010000419.1 GCA_948468495.1 uncultured Dorea sp.
CCCGAATCTTATATCCCAGCTTCTCATTCCGAAGATCTGCTTCACTCCGGATTCCGGCCTCTATTAATTCATCCTGAATTTTCTGCGCGTAATCAGAGAATTTCTCAGACACCGCCAAAACCCGGACCTGAACCGGCGCAAGCCAGGTAGGGAATGTCCCGGCATAATGCTCAATCAGAATCCCGATAAAACGCTCAATAGAGCCGAACGCCACCCGGTGTATCATAATTGGGCGGTGCTTCTCCCCATCCGCTCCCGTATATTCTAATTCAAATCTCTGGGGCATCTGGAAATCAAGCTGAATCGTTCCGCACTGCCAGGTTCTTCCAATGGAGTCCTCCAGATGAAAATCAATCTTCGGTCCATAGAATGCGCCGTCGCCTTCGTTGACCACGTAATTCATTCCAAGCTCATTCAGCGCGCCGCGAAGAGCCTCTGTCGCCATCTCCCAGTCTTCGTCGCTTCCCATGCTGTCCTCTGGTCTGGTAGATAACTCTACATGATATTTGAATCCGAATTTGTCATAGACTTCATCAATCAATCTTACGACGCCTTTAATCTCGTCACGAATCTGCTCCTTTGTCATGAAAATATGAGCGTCGTCCTGATGAAAGCAGCGCACACGCATCAGACCATGGAGCTGGCCGGATTTCTCATGACGGTGTACCAGACCAATCTCGCCCACCCGCATCGGCAAATCCTTATAGGAACGCGGCTCAACCTTATACACCAGCATTCCGCCGGGACAGTTCATCGGCTTCACTGCAAAGTCTGCATCGTCAATCACCGTCGTATACATATTGTCCTTATAGTGCTCCCAGTGACCAGAATTTTCCCAGAGCTGCCGGCTTAAGATAATCGGTGTGGAAATCTCCACATAACCTTCTCTCTGGTGCAGCTTCCTCCAGTAATCAAGCAGCAGATTCTTAAGCACCATTCCCTTTGGCAAAAAGAAGGGGAATCCCGGCCCTTCGTCCATCATTGCAAATAATCCAAGCTCTTTTCCAAGTTTCCTGTGATCCCGAAGCTTCGCTTCTTCCATACGCTTCACATAGGCTTCCAAATCCGCCGCCTTCGGGAAAGAGGTCCCATAGATTCTGGTCAGCATCTGACGATGCTCATCCCCTCTCCAGTAGGCTCCCGCCACGCTCTGAAGCTTAAACGCCTTAATCACGCTGGTATTAGCCACATGAGGCCCCGCGCACAAATCCGTAAAATCCCCCTGAGAATAGAAGCTAAGCTCTGCATCCTCCGGCAGATCTTCAATCAGCTCCACCTTGTAATCTTCATTCCTCTCCTTCATATAAGCAATGGCCTCTTCTCTGCCCATGGTAGAACGCTCCAGCGCAATTCCCTGCTTCACTATATTTCGCATCTCTTTCTCAACTTCTGCCAGATGCTCTGTGGTAAATGGAAAACTGAACTCAAAGTCATAGTAGAAGCCATCCTTAATTGCCGGACCAATCGCGCACTTGGTATCCGGATACAGACGCTTCACCGCCTGAGCTAAAATGTGGGAGGTTGTATGATGAAACGCCTCCGCGCCAACCTCATCGTTAAATGTAAAGTCCTGGATTGTACCATCCTTCATGCTAATCTTCATAATTGCTTCTCCTCTCTTCTTAAAAATATGACAAAAAAGCACCCCGACATAAGCCTGCGCTGTCTGTCTAAGGGTGCATGTCTCGCTGTTCTGCACGGTTCCACCTTAATTTTTCACTCCTGATTCCAACTTCTGTCAGAATACGGCCCGTTAACGCCGGGGAATACGGCAGCGCTTACTCTCCTGCTGGCAACGCGTATCATCAATCTTACAGCAAGTGTTCTGCACTGCGGCTTGGGAATGGTCTTCATCTGTCTTCTGTCATAAGGGCTTCCAGCCTTAAGTCCCTCTCTCTGTCTGACTCCGGCAGACTACTCTTTCCGTCAACGCCTTTTCTATCTGATGCCTTTTGGCTATCTCTTATTATAACAAGCAGTAAATAATTGTCAACCGAATTACGACACATTTTTCATAGCAAGCCCGATATTCTCCCGAAATGCGTCCCATGCTTCTTCATGTTCTACAAAATACTTCGGGCAGTTCTTTCCGGTCACGTCATAGTGCCGGATGACGTCCTTTTCGTCCAGCCCGAATTTGAGACACAGCCAGGCGCAGAGCTGTACCATGGAGCGGTAGGTCTCGTCTGTAAATTCTCCGGTCTCATCCGGATGGCAGCATTCAATGGAAACCGTATCAATATTGCGGGAATTGGAGGCATAGGCAACCTCCCAGGTAGGAACGCACTGGACAATCTCACCTTCCAGTCCGATTACAAAATTACTGCTCACCTGATTGTCATGGTTATCCTTCAGACTCTCAAAATAATCCCGGTTATTCATGGCTGTAGAGCCGGGATTTGCCGTATAATGTACGACAATCCCTGTAATCTTATGAGTCTCCGTTCCCGGCCTGGAATAAGGATTCACAGTCAGAAGCTGCACGTCAATCTCAGGCTTTACGGCGTCAATATGCTCCCCTTCGCGCTCCCGGTACTTTCGTATAAAAATATCCGGTTTTACCATTTTCAGTACCCCGAGAGTCACCAGAACCACCGCAAGACAACCCAGTCCGATGAGCAAATATTTTCTCATCCTCGCCTGATGCTGCCGGGGTGTTTCTTTTCGATTTGTATTCTTTTTCTTCTGTGACGCCATAACCAATTCCTTCTCCTATGTATCTTTCGCACTTCTCTTATAAACCTGAAATACCTCTATTCACGCAAAAAGAGCCTGCACCATTGCACAGACTCCCCTATGCATTCATATTATAGCACACTTTCAGGCATATTTTATAAAGACCTGCTTAGGGATTTCTTAATTAAAATATAAATTTATATGCCGTTACCGTCTCCCAGACTTCTCCCTTCCTAAGAATGGGACTCGGAAAATTCTCATGATGGATTGCATCCGGAAATGTCTGCGTTTCAAAGCAAATCCCGTCTCTCTTCTGATAAGACGCTCCCCCTTTTCCCGGCTCATTATTCAGAAAATTCCCGGAATAAATCTGCACTCCCGGACGGTCTGTATAGATTTCCAT
>CAOKJI010000420.1 GCA_948468495.1 uncultured Dorea sp.
ATAAACTGTCGATTAGCGTGGACGTGCTGGGGGATACGGAGGAGATTGATTCGCCGGACAAGCTGGACGTGAAACGCTTCGGCGTAGTGGTAACCAAAGGATACAAAAGGGGCCTGCTGCTTCCGAATCTGGAGGGCGTGGATACGGTGGAAGAGCAGATTGCGATTGCAAAGCAGAAGGCGGGAATCGGAGAACGTGAGCAGGTGCGGGTGGAGCGGTTTGAGGTTGTGCGGCATTATTAGTATAACCCTGCCGCCAGATGGGAAGGATTTTGGGGACACGCTTTAAACAGGCATGGAAAGGAGAAGCGCTATTGTATGGAAAATAAATTTCAGCTTACCCGGCAGGAGAATATTTTTCTGGCTAAAAGAAACATCATAGACAGTATCTACAGAGAATCAAGACTAGAAGGGATTGCATTAACATTTCCAGAGACCGCAGAGATATATGAAGGCAGGAATGTTGCGGGTTTAACAGTAGACGAGGTGGTAAAGGTAAATAATTTAAAGCATGCGTGGAATTTCATTCTGGATACGGCTGACTATCCCATTGATATCCGCTACATCAGACAGTTAAATCAGATTATTGGAGGGAATATTGTTCCTCTGGCAGGAGAACTCCGGTCATCGGATGTGACGATAGGAGGAACAAACTGGAGGCCGGAGATTCCGGATTATGATTCTGTGAAAAGAAATATAGAGAATATTATGGATTCAGCGGAATCAGAAACGGACAAAGCGATTTCCCTGATGTTGTATCTGATGCGGGGACAGCTTTTTTATGACGGGAATAAGAGGGTGGCCCAGTTAGCGGCAAATCAGATAATGATTCAAAATGGAGCCGGAATAATCAGCATTCCGATTGAAAGACAGAAAGAATTTTTAAGTATGCTCGTTCAGTTTTATGAAACAAATCGAATGGAAAGGCTGAAAAAATTCATTTATGAAACTTCAGTTGCAGGACTTGTTCTGCCAAAAAGAGCGCCTCAGGAAGCTGTTTCAGAGGAAGAGTTTTATAGATAAAAGAGACAGGATATATGATTTCAGAGGATAAGTTTTATGAAGAATATTTGCAAGGTATGTATGCACCGCTGCAGTTTGCATCCCGGCCAGACCGGGCGGTGCCGGGCCAGGAGAAATGAAGGCGGCAGAATTGTCTGTGTGAATTACGGCCAGGTTACTTCTCTGGCCTTAGATCCCATCGAGAAAAAGCCGCTGGCGATGTTTCGCCCGGGAAGTAAGATTCTTTCTGTGGGCAGTTACGGGTGTAATTTAAGCTGTACTTTTTGCCAGAATCATACGATTTCTATGGCAGGGCGGAGGACGGCGGATACCGTTTATATTTCCCCCGGGGAGCTGGCGGATAAGGCCCGGGAATGTAAAGGAATGGGGAATGCAGGCGTGGCATTTACCTATAACGAGCCGCTGGTGGGATGGGAATACGTGCGGGATACGGCGAAGCTGGTGAAGGAATACGGAATGGCTAATGTTCTGGTAACCAACGGAACGGCGTCAGAAGAAGTCCTGGAGGAATTGCTTCCCTTTATAGACGCCATGAATATTGATTTAAAATCATTTCGGGAAGAGACTTACCGGAAGCTTGGCGGAGATTTGCAGACGGTGCTGCAATTCATTACCCGGGCGGCGTCCGCCTGTCATGTAGAGCTTACTACTCTCATTGTTCCGGGGGAGAATGACGACGTGAAGGAGATGGAAGAGGAGGCGGCGTGGATTGCTTCTCTGGAAAAGAAGGCGGGGAAGAAGATTCCACTTCATATTACCCGTTTCTTTCCCAGATATCATATGACAGACCGGGAGGCAACGGATGTAAGAGAGGTGTACCGGCTCGCCGAAACAGCCGGAAAGTATTTAGAATACGTATTTACAGGTAATTGCTGAGAAAGAATAGACATTAAAATATGAATAGACTTTTATTAATTGATGATGATAAAGAACTTTGCGCGTTGATTCAGAAAAGCATTTTGCAGGAAAATCTAGAGGCTGACTGCTGCTATACTGGCAGGGATGGTCTGGTGAAACTGAAGGAAAATACTTATCAGCTTGTCATACTGGACGTTATGATGCCGAAACTTGACGGTTTTGACATGTTGGAGAAGATTCGGGAAGAATATACGCTCCCTATTCTGATGCTGACGTCGAAAAACGACAGTACGTCCAAAGTGCGTGGACTCCGGGCGGGAGCGGATGATTATCTGACAAAGCCTTTTGAAATGGATGAACTGATTGCCCGTATCATTTCTCTGATACGCCGTTATACAAGGTTTAACCGGCCGGAGGGAATGCCGGGAAGGGTTGAATTTGACGGTTTGGCAATTGATATAGACGGCCGTCTTGTTACATCTGTAAACGGAAGCTTTGAACTTCCGCCAAAAGAATTTGATTTGCTGCTATTTCTTGCCAAGCATCAGGGGAAAATCTTAACAAAGCGGCAGATATACGAAGAAGTGTGGAAAGAATCCTATGTATATGACGACAATAATATTATGGCAATCATCAGTCGCATACGGAAAAAGATAGAAGAAAATCCCGGATGTCCCAAATATATTCAGACAGTGAAAGGAATTGGTTACCGATTCAACAGGGAGGTTTGACTATATGGAAAGAATTGTTCTTCTTTTGCTGGGAATCACACTGCTAATCGCTGGCTTTTTGCTGGTTATTTATTCTATTGCAAGGGTTCGCAGAGTAAAAAGACAGATAGCGGACATGCTCGACGTACTTGCCGATATAAAAAGCGGAAATGGAAACCGGCGGATTTTAGCCAGAGACTATGAGATTGCAGCGCCGCTTGCCTATGAAATCAACGATATTATCCTGTCCTATGAAAAGAAACTTTCTGCTTTCCGTCAGACAGAAGAAGCCGGCAAACGCCTTATGACGAGTCTGTCTCATGACGTCAGAACTCCTCTTACAACTCTGATAGGTTATTTGGACGCGGTACACAAAGGAACTGTCAACGGCAGGGAACGCGACAATTATATTGATATTGCCTGCCGGAAGTCGAAGGAGCTCAAAGAATATATTGACGTGCTCTTCGACTGGT
>CAOKJI010000421.1 GCA_948468495.1 uncultured Dorea sp.
GTCCGTAATATTAGGAAATGTAACTTTATCTGGCGCACTCCCCTTCGCTCCCTCTTAAGATTCCCAGTCCATGGGAAAGCTGTGGCAGCAGGAATCCTAACGCTTCCTCCACTGCCTTCGGGCTCCCCGGCAGATTAATCATCAGAGTCTTTCCCCGGATTCCCGCGACGCCCCGGCTAAACATAGCCCTTGGCGTAAATCTCATAGAATAGCTGCGAATTGCCTCGGCAATTCCATCTGCCATCCGCTCGCACACCGCTTTGGTAGCCTCCGGCGTCACGTCTCGCTCCCCAAATCCGGTTCCTCCTGTAGTGAAAATCACATTCATCTGCCTTTGGTCCGCCAGCCGGATAAGCTGATGCGTTAACGGCTCCCGTCCGTCAGGAAGCAGCAGCCTTTCCTTTACTTCATAGCCTGCCGCCGCAAGTAATTCTCCAATCTTCGGCCCGCTCTTATCCTCCCGTTTCCCTGCCGCCCCCTTATCACTTAAGGTAATGACCGCCGCCGTAAAGGGTCGGTCCTGTTCCGCCGGAATCAGTTCTATCTCATCTCCGGTCTGAATATGACCGCCACGCACCACTTCCGTAAATACACCCTCCCGAGGCATAATACAGTCGCCCATTCTCTGATAGATTTCACAGTGGTTGTGGCATTCCTTCCCAATCTGCGTCAGCTCCAGCACAGCCTCCCCGATGCGAAATCTTGTTCCCACCGGAAGTTCTCTCAGTTCAAACCCTTCCACAATCAAATTCTCACCAAATGCTCCCGGCTCCGCTTCTGCTCCCTTCGCCCGGAATGCGTCAATCTTTTCCTGAGACAGCAGACTGACCTGCCTGTGCCAGTTCCCTCCATGAGCGTCTCCTTCGATTCCCCAGTGTTCGACAATTCTGGCTTCGGGAATTAATTGTTTCTTCGTTCCGCGTTTCTCGCTGATGCAGATTCCTGTAAGTCTTCCTTTCATTCTTTTATCCTCCAATCTGAACCATTTTCCGGTATTCGGTAATTTCTTGTTTCCGCTCAAAGCAGTGCCCAGCCGGTTTCATCAGAATCGCTCTTTTCAATATATCTCTTATTTCATCACTGCTTCCCTTCCTGACTGCGTTCCTGACAGAAATCCCCTCCTCATAACAGAGACAGGGTTTAAGCCCGCCCACCGCCGTCATGCGAATCCGGTTGCACTGGCTGCAGAACCTGCCATGAACCGCGCTGATAAAACCGATACTTCCGCAAAATCCAGGAATCTTACAGTATACCGCCGGACCGTTTCCATGAATCCTCTCATCTTTGCAGACTTCCGGATACTCTTTCTGAATCCACGAAAACACCTCCTGATTCGGCACCATGCGGCAGTATCTTCCCTGACCAATGGGCATCATCTCGATAAACCGCACATCCAGCTTCCGGTTTCTGGACAACTCCGCAAGGTTCTTCCACTCCCCATCGTTTATCCCGGCCTGCAGCACAGTATTCACCTTGACCTGCACTCCTGCGTCAACCGCTGCTTTCACTGACCCTAAGACAGCCTCCAGTCTGTCGAAGCCTGTAATCTCCCGGAACCGCTCCCGGTTTAACGTATCCAGACTGATATTGACGCCGTCAAGCCCTCCGGCCGTCAGCTCTTCCAGATAGTCTTTCAGCAGGATTCCATTCGTAGTCATCGTCACCTGCTCCACTCCCGGAAGCTTTTTCATATCTGAAATCAGCTTCGCACATCCCTTTCTTACCAATGGTTCCCCGCCGGTAATCTTAAATTTCCGTATTCCCAGAACTACGGCCTGACGGCACACTTCCAGAATTTCCTCAAAGGTCAGAAGCTCTTCCATGGGAATCAGCCGGATTCCCTCCGGCATACAGTACCGGCACCGGAGATTGCACCGGTCCGTAATGGAAATACGCATATAATCAACCACTCTTCCCTGCAAGTCTTTCATAGGTCTCTCCCTCTTTCATTTTAGTATGGCATTGCATCGAACCTGCATTCCTTTCGCGCTGCTCAGCCTTCTGTTTTTTCTAGAGCGTGTCCCCAAATTGCTTTCTGCAAGATGCTGTCCCAATTTGCATCAGATTTTATACTGGATTTGGTGATGTGTAGCGGGCTACATAGACCAAATTCAGCGTAAAATCTAGTGTGAAGCGGGGCGGCACACCGAATGCGTCCCTTGTGGAGATTGCAGGAATGAATTTTCAGACACGCTCTAGCAGCACATCCACCATGCCGCCGCAGACCATGCCTTCTTCTTCCGCATCGGCCCCGCTCAAATCCACACGACACAACCGGAACTTCTCACTGTCTTCCCGCAGCATAAGCAGAGCCTTTCTGAGCACTTCCGCTTCCATACAGCCGCCGCCAATGGTGCCGATACAGTTTCCATCGGAAAGTACCAGCATCTTGGTTCCCATTCCCTGTGGCGCAGAACCTTTTCGGGAAACGATTGTTGCCAGCGCCTTCGCCCCGGGATATCGCTCTCGGTCTCTCACCGCGTCCACAATCTCATGCGGATATCCGCAAGTCCTGTTTGTCTGATTCTTTACTTCGATTATCTCCGCCATAATCGCCACGCCGATTTCTGCCGGGGTCTGGGCCCCTATTTTCAATCCGATGGGAGTATATACCCGTTCCAGAACCTGTTTGTCCACACCCTTTTCTGCAAGGTTCTCCTTAACCAGAGCTACCCTGCGCCTGCTGCCAATCATGCCGATATAAGCATGTTCCTTTGCCGCAATCTTTTCCAGACAAATCTGGTCGTACCGATGCCCTCTGGTGACAATCACAAAATACGTATTCCGGCTTCCTTCTATCTCATCAAGACCCTCGGCAAATGGCCTGCAGATAACCCTAGACGCCCCCGCCCTTCTTGCGTTATCGGCGAATTTGGGACGGTCCTCCAGCGCTGTCACCTGACAGCCCATCATCCGGCCAATCTGAATTACCGGTATGGATACATGCCCGCCGCCGCAGACTACAATCTCCATCTCCCCGCCAAGGGTATCGCAAAATATCTGAGAGCCTTCCAGCTCTGTCAGTCCGCTCTTTTTCAGTCCGGTGATTTCTCCTT
>CAOKJI010000422.1 GCA_948468495.1 uncultured Dorea sp.
ATATCGCCGCCATAGCACTTGGCAAGCACGTCCTTGCGCATGGCCTTAACGGTCTCTCTTGCGATGATCTTGCCGCCCACCGCCGCCTGAATGGGAATCTCAAACAGATGTCTTGGAATCTCATCTTTTAATTTCTCACACATCTTCCTGCCCCGCTCATAAGCATTTCCCGCAAAGACAATGAAGGACAGGGCGTCTACCTCTTCCTTATTAATCAGAATATCCAGTTTCACAAGCTCCGACTGCTGATAACCGAGAATCTCGTAATCAAAAGAAGCGTATCCTCTGGAGCGGGATTTCAGAGCGTCGAAGAAATCATAAATAATCTCATTCAACGGCAGATGATACCGAAGCACCGCTCTGGTTTCTTCAATATACTCCATTCCCTGATAAATGCCTCTTCTTTCCTGACACAAATCCATAATCGCCCCGATAAATTCCGATGTAACCATAATCTCGGCTTTTACCATGGGTTCTTCCATATATTCAATCTCTGACGGGTCCGGCAGATTCGACGGATTCGTCAAATCAATGACTTCGCCATTCGTCTTGTGCACCTTATAGATAACACTGGGCGCCGTCGTAACCAAATCCAGATTATACTCCCGCTCTAACCGCTCCTGTATAATCTCCAGATGAAGCAGCCCTAAGAACCCGCACCGGAATCCAAATCCCAGAGCAATCGACGTCTCCGGCTCAAACTGCAGGGAAGCGTCATTGAGCTGTAGCTTTTCCAACGCGTCCCGAAGGTCTGGATATTTGGCGCCGTCCGCCGGGTACATCCCGCAGTAAACCATCGGATTCACCTTCTTATATCCTGGAAGCGGAGCCGCACAGGGACGTTTGGCATCGGTAATGGTATCGCCTACCCGGGTATCTTTCACATTCTTTAAGCTGGCAGTGAGATAGCCAACCATACCGGCATTTAACTCCTCGCAGGCAACAAACTGACCGGCTCCAAAATACCCTACTTCGACCACTTCAGCAGTCGCTCCTGTAGCCATCATGCGGATGGTTGTCCCCTTCTTTACCGTTCCCTCCACCATGCGGCAGAACACAATAACCCCTTTGTAAGAGTCATATACCGAGTCAAATATCAGCGCCTGAAGCGGCGCGCCTGCATCGCCTGCGGGCGCGGGAATCTTCTCAATAATCTGCTCCAGCACCTCTTCCACATTCTGCCCGGTCTTAGCGGAAATCAGAGGCGCGTCTGCCGCCTCAATTCCGATTACGTCCTCAATCTCTTCAATCACCCGCTCCGGCTCCGCGCTCGGCAAATCTACCTTATTAATTACCGGCATCACATCCAAATCATGGTCCAGCGCCAGATACACATTGGCCAGCGTCTGGGCTTCCACCCCCTGAGCCGCGTCCACCACAAGAATCGCACCGTCGCAGGCCGCAAGGCTTCTTGATACCTCATAATTAAAATCCACATGTCCCGGCGTATCAATCAGATTAAAGATATATTCCTCTCCGTTTTTCGCCCGATACACAATCCGGACCGCCTGAGACTTAATGGTAATGCCCCGCTCCCGCTCAAGCTCCATATTGTCTAAAACCTGGGACTGCATCTCCCGGCTGGTAAGCAGCCCCGTCATCTCAATGATACGGTCCGCCAAAGTAGATTTCCCATGGTCAATATGCGCAATAATACAAAAATTGCGAATCCTGCTCTGTTCTATTCCTGCCATATATTCTTCTTCCTTCCATTCTTATCTATTTTTTGTCCGGCCATGCATAAGAAGGCTGTTTTAAGGAAAATAAACTCCGCTTCTTCCGGCGGCACAGCCTCATCTGTAGTTATTCAGACAGTATTACCCCTTCCCCTGAACCGAAGCCGATACAATAAATAATTCCACACCGATAGAATCGTTCATTTCCCCTGTTTTTATCGCATTCTCAAGTCTTACCCCTTCTTCCAGAATCACTCTCAAATCCGACTTTCTAAAATGCCTGCACTGACGCATACATTTGCCCGCTACATACTTATTCAAGGGCTTATCCTTCTGCACATCTGCATACATAATAATCTGTGCCTGATCCATTCCTGCCTTCATAAGTTCCTGTACGTTCAGCAGAAGCTGAAACTGTCTGGTCAGCATACGGAGAATTGTCATAGGAGGATACTCCTTAAGCGCCAGAAGCTCATAATAATAGTCCAGCGCTTTCTTTTTATCCTGAACTGCCACCGCGTCTATCATCTGAAAAATGTGATTCTCAATCTGCGTGGTGCAAACCGCCTCCACGTCCTCCATGGTAATCTCGTCTTTCTCCATCGTATAGCAGAACAGCTTCTCCATCTCCTTTTCCAGAATTTCCATATCTGTTCCCACTCTCGATAGAATATTCTGGAACACAGCCTCCTTAATCTGCTTACCCTCTTTTTTAATCTTACCCAGAAGCCAGGTCTTAAGAAGCTGTTCCGTCTGCCGGTTAAATTTTACAGCGCATCCCTGCTCTTTCACTGCCTTAAACAGCTTCCCTCTCTCATCCACTTCCTTCTCCACAAACAGGAAACAGGCGGCAGACGACATGGTTGTGATATAATCTGCAAGCTCAGGCGCGGCAGTTTTAAACAGACCCGAATCCTCAATTACTATTAGTCTTCTCTCCGCAAAGAAAGGCATCGTCTCCGCCAAATCTATAATCTCACCAACGGGAATCCCCTTCCCGCTGTAACAGGCATAGTTCACCGTATCTCCCTCTGGAAGCATGGCTTTCGTAAGCTTGTTCTTATATTGCCTCTTCAGATAATCTTCCTCGCCGTACAGCAGATAGATATTCTTAAATTGTCCCTTTTTTATATCCTCATTCAAACGTTTCATAAAGTTTACCCTCCGGGTATCCCATTATGGCCATGCGGCCGTTTCACAAGGTATACCCTCCGGGCACCCCTGATGGCCATTCGGCCGTTTCACAAGGTATATTATACTGGATAATCCGTAAATTTGCCACCTCTTTTCTGCCGACTTTCATCTGGAAATCTGGAAACCAAAAGAACGTTATGATTCACAGACCGACATGCTCCCTATACCGCAAGA
>CAOKJI010000423.1 GCA_948468495.1 uncultured Dorea sp.
CTCATTTGGCACAAATCTCCCACAAATTGTGGAATACATCTGTCAGAAAGCAATTAGGGGACACGCTCTAGACGAAAGAAAGGGGGAAATTTAATATGGGTATTTCCTGGACCAGTGAACAACAGCAGGTAATCAGTCTTGGAGGACGGAATATTCTGGTGTCCGCAGCGGCGGGTTCGGGCAAGACGGCGGTGCTGGTTGAGCGTATTATTACGATGCTGACTAGACTTACGAATCCGGTTGACGTGGACCGTCTTCTGATTGTGACGTTTACCGAGGCGGCAGCGGCGGAGATGAAAGAGCGTATCCGAAAGGCGGTAGAAGAACGGGTAGAGAAAGAACCGGAAAACGAACATTTGAGAAGACAGGCAACGCTGATACACAGCGCGCAGATTACGACCATACACAGTTTTTGTCTGTCGGTGATTCGGGAACATTTTCATACGATTGATTTAGACCCGGCTTTTCGGATTGGAGAGGACGGGGAGCTGAGGCTCTTGAGGCAGGATGTGCTGGAAGAGGTGCTTGAACGGTATTATGAGGACGGAGATGAGGCGTTCTTAAATCTGGTGGAGGGCTATGGGGGAAGCAGGGACGACAAGAAGTTGGAAGAACTGATTCTTAAGCTGTATGAATTTGGCAGAAGCTATCCGGAAGCGGATAAATGGCTGGAATCCTGCGTTCAGGCTTATCGGACGGAGAGTGTTGAGGAACTGAACAGTACAATACATTATCGCTGTGCCAGAGAAAATGTGACAAGATATCTGGAAGGAGCAAAAGAACTTCTTGAGCAGGGATTGTGTATCTGCAGTGAGCCGGACGGCCCTTATATGTATGAAGAAATGCTGAATCAGGACTTAGGGCTGTTGGAGGAACTTCAGAGGCAGCAGGGATATGAGGAATGTTATCAGGCATTTCAGAAAATCAAGTGGAGCAGACTGGCGTCTAACAGAGATAAGCAGGTATCCGGGGAGAAGGCGGAGCAGGTGAAGCGCATCCGGGACGAGGTGAAAGGGGTTGTCTAAGACCTCCGGGATTTGTATTTTGCGCAGCCGGGGGAAGAAGTTCTTGCGGACCTTAAAGTGTGCCGTCCCTTTATGGAAATGCTGGCGAAGATTACGAGGGAGTTTTCCGGGGCCTTTGAAGAAAAGAAGCGTGGCCGGAATATGATTGACTTTGACGATATGCAGCAGTATGCGCTGAGGATTCTGACAAGGGAGGAAGGCGGAGAACTGAAGCCGTCGGATGTGGCGAAGGAATATCAGGAGCAGTTTGCGGAGGTTATGATTGATGAATATCAGGACAGCAATCTGATTCAGGAAACGATTCTTGGCAGCGTATCCGGAATACATAAGGGGAATTATAATATCTTCATGGTGGGAGATGTGAAGCAGAGTATTTACCGCTTCCGATTGTCCAGACCGGAACTGTTTATGGATAAATATGAGCGCTATACGCTGGAGGACAGCAGGGAGCAGCGAATCGACCTTCATAAAAATTTCCGTAGCCGCGGAGAAGTGCTGGATAGCGTGAATTATATCTTCCGTCAGATTATGACGAGGGCGCTTGGCGGCGTGGAATATGACGATAAGACGGCGCTCTATGCGGGGGCTGACTATAGGGAAAATCCTGGGAATGAGACGGAACTTTTGTTTATTGATACGGAGGATGACGAGGCGGCGGAACTTCTGGCGGATTCGGGGGCAAAATTGTCTTCGGGAGAGAAAGAGGCGGCTGTCGTTGCCCGCCGGTTGAAAGAGCTGATGGATGAGCAGATGGTAACGGATAAACAAACCGGAGAATTACGGCCGGTGCAGTATCGGGATATTGTGATTCTTACCAGAAGTATGAAAGGTTTTGCCGATATCTTTGCAGAAGTCCTTGGAAAATATGGAATCCCTGTCTACGCGGGGGCTAAGGAAGGATATTTTGATACAAGAGAAATAGGTCTCCTTCTGGAATACCTGCGGGTTCTGAATAATCAGAAGCAGGATATCCCCCTTGCGTCGGTACTTGCGTCTTATTTTGGCAATGTGACGGAAGAGGAACTTGCAAAGATTAAGGGAGAGTACAGGGAACTTCGATTCTATGAAGCGGCTGCCATTTACCGGAAAGAGGGGGAAGACGCCCGGATTCGGAATAAATTAGAAAAATGTCTGGGAAAACTGGAATATTTTCGGAGTATGGTCTCGTATATGGCGCTTCACGAGCTTCTTGAGAGAATTTGTCAGGAAACTGGATACAGGGATTATGTGGCGGCCCTTCCGGCAGGGGAGCAGAGGGAAGCCAATCTCTATATGCTGACCGAGAAAGCAAGGGCCTTTGAGAGTACCAGCTATAAGGGGCTGTTTCATTTTATCCGGTATGTGGAGCAGTTAAAAAAATATGAAATTGATTATGGCGAAGCGGCTGCGCTGGACGAGCAGGCGGATATGGTGCGCATGATGAGCATTCATAAGAGCAAGGGGCTGGAATTTCCGGTTGTGATTGTAGTGGGTATGGGAAAGAGATTTAACAGACAGGATATGCGTGGAAATGCCCTTCTTCATGCAAGTTTAGGCGTTGGTCTGGAATGCATAAATTTAACAGACCGGACGAAATGTCCGTCTTTTTTGAAAAGCGTGATTGCGAGAGAAGAATTATTGGAGAGTATGGGGGAGGAATTGAGAGTCCTGTATGTGGCCTTCACCCGGGCAAAGGAGAAGCTGATTATTACGGGCACTGTTTCGGAGCCGGAGAAAAAGTTAAAGGACGCGGAAGCGATGCTGGGGAGAACGGCCGGGGAAGGGCTTAAGAAACTTCCCTTTGGGAGACTGGCGGGAGTTTCCGGGAGTATGGGATGGCTGATACCGGCTGTGGCGGGCAGAGGAAGAGACGCGCCGGTCCAGGTGGTAATCCGGCGTATGGAAGATGTGCTGACAGAGCAGGTACAGGAGCAGGCCGGCAGAATCTTTACCAGACAGGCGTTGGAAAACTGGGATACAGAAAAGGTCTATGACGAAGAAATGAAGGAGTCCTTAAAAGAGCAGTTTGCCTATGCGT
>CAOKJI010000424.1 GCA_948468495.1 uncultured Dorea sp.
ACTGGCCCATTGGTTCCGGCAAGCGGTTTAAGGGGGTCTATGACAGGAATCAGAAGGAGATTGAACTGTTCTCGGATACCAGGAAGGGCACGACGACGGGGAAGGTCAGAACAATTGCCATTGACGATTCGGAAGTGGATACGCTTCTTGAGGAAGGTCAGAAGGAGCAGCTCATGGAGGAGATTGAGCTTCAGGACGGCGCCGGGGCGGAATTTGATCAGGAGCTGGTAAGCCGCGGGGAGTTGTCGCCGGTATTTTTTGGTTCTGCACTGACGAATTTCGGCGTGGAGACATTTCTTAAGCATTTCCTAAGGATGACCACTTCGCCTCTGCCCAGACAATCTGACCAGGGAGCCATTGACCCGATGGAAGAGCCGGATTTTTCGGCTTTTGTATTCAAGATTCAGGCGAATATGAACAAAGCCCACAGAGACCGGATAGCCTTTATGCGAATCTGCTCCGGGGCTTTTGACGCGGGGATGGAGGTATATCATATTCAGGGCGGGAAAAAAGTGAGACTCTCCCAGCCTCAGCAGCTTATGGCGAGCGAGCGGAAGATGATTGAGAATGCATACGGCGGAGATATTATCGGCGTATTTGACCCGGGTATTTTCTCCATTGGGGATACGCTGACCGCGTCCCAGAAGAAATATGCCTATGAAGGGATTCCCACTTTTGCGCCGGAGCATTTCGCGAGGGTCCGGCAGATGGATACCATGAAGCGGAAGCAGTTTATCAAAGGCATCAACCAGATTGCTCAGGAGGGTGCGATTCAGATTTTCCAGGAATACAATACAGGTATGGAAGAAATCATCGTGGGCGTGGTAGGCGTACTGCAGTTTGACGTGTTAAAGTACCGTCTGGAGAATGAATATAACGTGGATATCCGTCTGGATAATCTGCCCTATGAACATATCCGCTGGATTGAGAATGAGGATGTGGATTTGGATAAGCTTAAGGGCACGTCGGATATGAAAAAGATTAAAGATTTGAAGGACAGACCTTTGCTACTCTTTGTAAATGAGTGGAGTATCCGCATGGTTCTTGAGCGCAATGAAGGACTGGCGCTCTCAGAATTTGGGCGGTCCTAGAGTGAGCAGCAAGGAATTAATTATGTTAATAATGAAGTTTAATGTTTGCATTTGCGGATAAATTTGTTATAATCTTAATGTGAGTTTTGATAACAGCCAATAGACAGGAGGTTTCGAGATATGGGAAAAGAAGAGAGAAGCACATACACAATTCAGAAAGAAGAGAGTGTAGGCGAAGTGAAGATTGCCGATGAAGTAGTGGCTTCGATTGCTGCTTTTGCAACGATGGATGTAGAGGGAGTCGGCTCCATGGGCGGTAATGTGAAGGAGAAGGGAAGACTCAGCATGAAGTCTCCGTCCAAGGGCGTGAAACTTGATGTGTTAGAGGGTGTTGTAACGGTTACTCTGACACTGAATCTGGTATACGGTTACAGTCTGATTGACGTGTCAAGCCGGATTCAGGAGAAGGTGAAGACTTCGATTGAGAGCATGACGGGGCTTAAGGTTGCCGATGTGAATATCCGTGTAGCAGGAGTGGATGTGCCGGAGGAAGTATAAGTGAAGAGGACAGAACTAAGAGAGCATATATTCAAGCTGGTGTTTGGCGTGGAATTTAATCCTCCGGAAGAGCTCCATGAGCAGATTCAGCTCTACATTGAGCAGGAAGAGATTACGGAAGAGCGGGACCGGGAGTATATAGCAGAGAAGACGAAGGCCGTAGCGGCTCACGCGGAAGAGATTGACAGTCTGATTAATAAGCAGAGCGCCAGATGGAAGACGAAGCGCATGAATAAGGCAGATTTGTCAATTCTTCGTCTCGCGGTTTACGAGATGAAGATGGATGACGACGTGCCGGTTTCCGTTGCGATTAACGAAGCGGTGGAGCTTGCGAAGAGATTCGGCGGAGAGGACAGTTCTTCCTTTATTAATGGTGTTCTTGCCAGGCTTGTGGATTAAGCAGGGGGATTGAGCGATGGCGAATAATGTGTATACGGTGAGACAGGTGAATACCTACATCAAGAACATGTTTACCCAGGATTTTATGCTGAATCGGATTTACGTCAAAGGAGAAGTCTCTAACTGTAAATATCATACGTCGGGACATATATATTTTTCGTTAAAGGATGAGTCTGGAACGATTGCCTGTGTCATGTTTGCAGGGCAGCGCGGCGGGCTCTCTTTTCGTATGAAGGAAGGGCAGCAGGTCATTGTGTTCGGGGCGGTAAGCGTCTATGAGAAGAGCGGTTCCTATCAGCTCTATGCCAGAGAGATCAGGCTGGACGGAGAGGGAGCGCTGTATGAACGGTTTCAGGCTCTTAAGAGAGAACTGGAGGAGATGGGGATGTTTGCCCCGGAATATAAACAGCCGATTCCGAAGTTTGCAAAGACTGTAGGTATTGTAACCGCGCCTACCGGGGCGGCGATTCGGGATATTATGAATATCAGCGCCAGAAGGAATCCTTACGTGCAGCTGATTCTCTGTCCGGCCCAGGTCCAGGGAGACGGGGCAAAAGAGAGCATTGTCCAGGGAATCCACATGCTGGAAGAAAGAAACGTGGATATTATTATTGTGGGACGGGGCGGCGGTTCTATCGAGGATTTGTGGGCTTTTAACGAGGAAGAAGTAGCAAGGGCCATTTTTGAGTGCAGAGTTCCGGTGATTTCCGCAGTAGGGCATGAGACCGATACGACGATTGCGGATTATGCGGCTGATTTGCGGGCGCCTACGCCGTCAGCGGCTGCCGAGCTGGCTGTCTGGGACTATGGGCAGTATGCGGAGATTCTTCTAAGTATCCGACAGAAATTGCTTCGGATGATGAAGCAGAAGCTTGAGCTTCACCGGATGAAGGAAAAGGAACTTCGGGCAAGGCTGTCCTATCTTCACCCGGAAGTTATCCTTCGGGAACGGCGGAACCGGGCTGTGGATTTGGAGGACCGGATGCGCCGGATGATGGAATCTAAGCTGCAGATAAAGAAGCATCAGCTTGCGATTATGATTGAGA